>CAYILU010000042.1:0-1647 GCA_964364235.1 uncultured bacterium
CCCGCAGGCGCATCGCAGGGAGGCGACGGCTTCCGGGACGACCTTCCTCTGTCCGCAGGAGGGGCAGGCGACCACCTGCTTCCCCCCGGAGTGCTTCCCCCGCTTCGCGAAGGGAAGGCCTTCCACCTCGACGATGTCCAGCGCGTAATCGATGGTCGGGGCGTTGCTCAAGGCGGTCCCGACACCGAAGCCGTCCGCCACGTCGCGCAGCTTCCGGATATCCTCCTCCCCCAGGCCGCCGGAGACCAGGATCCGGACGTGGTAGAACCCCCGGAGGTCGAGCTCCCACCGGACCTCCTGGATGAGTCTCCGGAAGTCGCCCCGCCGGGAGGACGGCGTGTCCAGGCGCACTCCCGCGAGCCGTTCCCTTAGTGCCTCCGCGACCCGGATGGCCTCGAACTTCTCGTCCTGGAGCGTGTCGATGAGGCAGATGCGGGGGACGGCGGCGTCCACGGCGTCGTCGAAGGCGAGCATCGCCGCGACCGTGTCCCCCAGCACCAGCGCGAGCGCGTGGGGCATCGTCCCGACCGGGACCTCGCCCAGGAACCCGGCGCTACGGACCACCGACACGGCGTCGGCCCCGCCGACGAAGGCGTTCCGGTCGATGACCGTGGAAAGCGCGGGGTGCATCCGCCGCGCGCCGAAGCTCAAGACGGTCTTCTCTCCCGCCAGGCGCTTGATCCGGGACGCCTTGGTGGCGATCCCCGAGGCCTGGCAGATGACGCCGAGCATCGCCGTCTCCATCTCGCAGAATGCCCCGTAAGGCCCCTCGATGGTGAAGACCGGCTCCCCCGTGAGGAAGAGCGAGCCCTCCTCCATCGCCCGCACGTCGGCCTCCCGGCCGGCGAGGAGCGCCAGCATCTCCTCCATCCCGGCGAGGATGCCGTACTCGTACCCTTCCGGGAACCGCTTGGCGAACGCTTCGGCCTTGACCCGGACGCGATCCTTCCCTGTCTTCCGGAGAACCTCCATCGTCCGGATGAAGTATATGTCGGTCGTGTCCCCGCGGCGGATCTCTTCCCAGGTGGGGATCGGGTTCATCGTTCTTCCTCGTTCCGGGCTACCCGCGCCGGCGGGTCACCCGGACCCCCAGGACCTTCTCCATCTGGTCGAGGGCGAAGGTGTGCGTCTTCCGGTCCAGCCCCGCCACGAGCGCTTCGTCGACCGTCACATCGTAGCCGCGCATGGCGGCGTCGGCCGCGGTGTAGAGGATGCAGATGCTGGTGACGCACCCGGAGAGCGACAGCTTCCGTATCCCGCGCCGGCGCAGGACGGACTGGAGCCCGGTACCGTGGAACCCCGAGTACGTTTTCTTGTTCACGACGACGTCCCCCGGCTCCGGGGAGACCGCCGCGACCACCGCAGCCCCCGTCGTGCCGGCCACAGCGTGGGGGGGCCATCCCATGCGCGCGAATTCCGGGTCGTTTTTCCGGTGAGAGTCGCACAGGTAGACCACCAGCTCCCCCTCCTTCCGCGCCCTGGCGACGCGGCGTCGCAGCGCGGGGAGGATCCTCCGGGTCTCCGGGACCTCCAGCGGAGCCCCTGGCCGGACGAAATCCTCGAGCATGTCGATGACCAGCAGCGAGCGGTCCGTGGAAGCCATGCCCATCCCCCTATTTTTTCCCCGGCAGAAGTTTCTCGAAAAGA
>CAYILU010000042.1:1747-9561 GCA_964364235.1 uncultured bacterium
CGCCTTGCCCGCCAGGCCACTGGCGAGCGCCTCGGCGTCTACCGCCATCGCGGGGGAGGTGAGGGGGCCCGACATCACGAGCGGGATCTCCACCCGTCCGGAAGGAGCGGTCAGGAATTGCCCCGCCGCCCCCCGCGCCCGCTCCGACATCTTCGGGGACAGTGAAAGAACGCCGCGGAAATCGAGGGTTTTGTCGAACCCGAGGGCGGCGGACCCGTTGAGGCCGATTTTTTCGGAGACGACCCGAAGGGCATCGCTCCGGATCTTTCCCCCCGCGATCCGGAAATCGGCGGAAAGGTCCGAAAAAGACGTCTCGGCGGCCTTCCCGTCCGCCGAAGCCGCGCGCGCCGGGGGAAGCAGGGACCGCAGACCCGCCAGCCCCGCGGCCGTGCCCAGCAGGTCAACCCCCTTTATTTTACCACCGGTCACCCGGAAGGACCCGGACCCCGAGGCCGTCCGGGTGAAGTCGGCGAAATCCCGGGTCCCTCCGCCAAGGTCCGCCGAGAGGGACACCGCCCCGGAAAGGAAACCCCCCAGGCTCGTCTTCCGGGACAGGATCTCGTCGGCCGCGACGCCTTCCAGCGCCACCTTGAGCCGGAAATCCGGGTTGGCCGGAGAGAGACGGATCCGGCCGGAGAGCTTGGCCTCCCCTCCGTACATCCGGGCCCGCAGGGAGTCGAGAAACAAACTTCCCTCCTCGTAGCGCCCGATCCCGGTCAGGTCCTTGAACTCCAGACCGCGGATCTTCCCGGCGTCGATTTTCAGGTTCCCGCGCGCGGAGATCGCGCGCGCCGCCCGCGATTTCCCGGGCGGAGGCGCAACTTCTTTCTTCTTTCCCGGCTTGCCGTTGTCGCCGGGGGGGAAAAGGGCGTCCGCGTCCACGTAGGGCATCCGCAGGCTGATCTCCCCGACCGGGAACTTCCCGAGGGACACCGTCCCGCGGACGGAGAAATGCTGCCCGTTGAGCAGGCCGGCCAGCGCCTGGAAATCGACCGTCGCGGGGGTCATCTCGACGTGGCCGTTCAGGGCGCGCAGGTCAATTCCCCGCTCCGGGAGCTGGAAACCGACTTCCCCCAGGTCCAGCGCCACGTTCCACGTGTCTTTCGCCGACACGGTGGCCCGCCTCCCCGTCCCCGAAGCGGTCAGGCGGCCCGCCGGCGCCCACCGGGAGAGCCCTCCCCCGCGGCTCTTCGCGAACTCGGCCAGCGACGCGATCCTCGCGGATGCCGCCCACTCCCTCACTCCCGTGGAGGGGGCCAGCGACGCATTGGCGATCAGAAGGAGGGGGGGGAACCGGAGCTCGGCGTTGGAAACGAGAATCAGGTCCGGGAAACGGTGCCCCTGCGCCACGATCGTGCACGGCATGTCGATGAACTTGCGGAGGCCCGGTTCCACCGTCCAGCCCGCCCGGGTCAGATCCGCCTCCGCCTCGACCCCCATCGCCTGAAGGTTCCCGGAAACCTTGACCACGAGCGTGGCGAACCCCTCGGGAGAGGCCTCCGCGAGCCCGGCGGGAGGGCTCGCGAGCATCGCGGGAATCTTCTTCATATCGATCTTCGGGAACGTCACGGTCATGTCCATCTCGGCCAGTCCCAGCGGTGCGGACATCCTGCCTTCCACGGTGGCCGGCTGCCCGAACACATTGCCCTTCGCGGAGAGGCTGAACAGCGTCGGGTCGGTGACCGCCCCTTCCTCGCGGACGGCGCTCCCGGCGAAATCGATCTCCCCGAGGACCGCGCCGGCGATCCGGGTCCGGATCTCGAATTTGTTCCGCCGCCCGCCGATCCCGGAGAGCCGGAACGTGAAGGGGTCGATCCGCCACCGTGTCTCTCTCCCGCCCTCCTCCTCCAGGATCAGATTGAGCTTCGCCTCCTGGATGGAGAGGACCTTCAGCGCCACCGAAACCGGCTCCGCCCCGAGGGCCCGCGCGGGTTCCTCTATCTTCGCCAGCCGGGTCGCGATCTGCGTCGCGGAGTGGGTCCCGTCCCGGTACCTTCGGAACAGGACCTCGGGGCGCCGCAGGATGAACTTCGTGAACTCCGCCCTCCCGGCCAACAGGGGAGCGATCGCCATCCGCACTTCCACCTCGGGGACTGCGAGGAAGTTTTCCCCGGGATGGCCGGGATCCCCGGAAACCGAGAGGTTCGTGAGTCTGATGCCGATCGCCGGGAACAGGGAAAGGGAGAGCCGGGAGAAGGCGACTTTGCGGCCTGTCTTCTCCTCCATCACCGAGACGACGCGTGACTTCATGAATTCCAGGGAGACAAGCCTGGGGAGAACAACGGCGAGGAGGGCCACCGCGAGGACGATAACCGCCGCGATGACAGCCACTTTCCGCATGGTCCCCTCCTATCCGAGTGTTTTCTTAAGCACCTCTTGCACGATCCTGGGGTTGGCCTTCCCCCGGGTCTCCTTCATCACCTGCCCGACAAAGAAGGAAAGGAGGCCGGCCTTTCCCCCGCGGTAGCTTTCCACTTCTTTCGGGTTCGCGGCCAGCACCTTCGAGACGGTCTCCTCGAGGGCGCCCGTGTCGGAGACCTGGGTCAGACCCTTCTCGTCCCGGATCTCCCGGATCGGCCTGCCCGTCTCGATGGCGAGCTCCACCAGCTTCTTGGAGGCCGTTGCGGAGATGGTCCCCTTCTCCCGGTCCTCCACGGCGTGTGCGATCGTCTCCGGGGAGATCTTCCCCGCGGCGATCGCCTCCTTCCAGTGGACGCACTCGTTGGCGGTGACCTTGGGGTTGTCGCCGAAGACGGCGAGCGACTCCTCGAAGAAGTCGGCCAGCGCGCGGGAGGAGGAGAGCAGCCCGGCGTCGTATCGGGAGAGCCCGTACGCGTCGACAAGTCGGGCGACCTTCTCCCCCGGGAGCTCGGGAATCGTCTGTCGGAGCTCCTCGACCCACGCCTCCTCCACGATCAGGGGGAGAAGATCCGGGTCGGGGAAGTAGCGGTAATCGTGGGCTTCCTCCTTCCCCCGCATCGGGACCGTCACTCCGGCCGCGGCGTCCCACAGCCGGGTCTCCTGCACCACCTTGCCCCCGTCCTCGATCCGTTCGATCTGCCGCCGGATCTCGTGCTCCAGCGCCTTCTCCACGTTCCGGAAGGAGTTCATGTTCTTGAGCTCGGCCTTGGTCCCGAACTCTTTTTGCCCCATCGGGCGGACGGAGACGTTCGCGTCGCAGCGGAAGGATCCCTCCTCCATGTTCCCGTCGCACACCTCGAGGTAGACGAGGATGTCCCGCAGGCGCCGGAGATACTCCCCCGCTTCCTCCGGCGTCCTCATGTCCGGCTCGGAGACGATTTCCATGAGCGGGACGGAGCAGCGGTTGAGGTCCGCCAGGGAGGCCTGCGCCCCCGCGAACTCCCCCTCGTGGACGAGCTTTCCGGCGTCCTCCTCCAGGTGGATCCGCGTGATCCCTATCCGCTTCGCCCCCCCTTCGAGCTCGATGTCGATGTGGCCGGCCAGCGCCAGCGGGAGCTCGTACTGGGAGATCTGGTAGGCCTTCGGGAGGTCGGGATAGAAATAGTTCTTCCGGGCGAAGACGCTCTTCTTCCGCACCGCGCAGGAGGTCGCCAGCGCCGTGCGGACGGCGAACTCGACCACCCTGCGGTTCAGAACGGGGAGAACCCCGGGCATCCCGGTGCACACGGGGCAGGTGTTTTCGTTGGGCGGCGCCCCGAAGGCGGCGGAGCACGCGCAGAAGATCTTGCTGCCGGTGGACAGATGTGCGTGGACTTCCAGCCCGATGACCGCTTCGAATTCCATGCCGGCTACGCCTCCCCCATCGGGGCCACCCGGGGGAGCGGGATCTCCCGCTCGATCGCCGCGGCCGCCTTGAAGAGGTCCTCCTCGCGGAAATGTTTCCCCAGGAGCTGCGCGCCGATCGGCAGCCCCTCCCGCGACATCCCGCACGGTACCGAGATCCCCGGGATGCCGGCCAGGTTGCACGGAATGGTGAAGATGTCGGAGAGGTACATCGTCAGCGGGTCGCCGGTCCTCTCCCCGATCCGGAAGGCTGGCGTGGGCGACGTGGGCGTCAGGATCACGTCCACCTTCGAGAAGGCCTCCTCGAAGTCCCGCCGGATGAGCGTCCGGACCTTCTGCGCCTTCCCGTAGTACGCCTCGTAGTAGCCGGCCGACAGGGCGTAGGTCCCGATCATGACGCGGCGCTTGACCTCCGCGCCGAACCCCTCCGCGCGGGTCCGGGACATCATCTCGATCAGGCCGCCCTCGCACCGGGCGCGGTGCCCGTACCGGACCCCGTCGTAGCGGGCGAGGTTGGACGAGGCCTCCGCCGGCGCGATGATGTAGTAGGCCGACAGGGCGTACCGGGTGTGCGGGAGGGAGATCTCCAGGGCCTGCGCCCCCTGCGAGGTCAGGACCGCGAGCGTCTTCTCCACGGCCGCCCTCACGCCCGGATCGAGCCCCTCCCCCTCGAAGTACTCCCGTGGGAGACCCACCTTCAGTCCCTTCACGCTCTCCCGGGTGGCAGCGAGGTAGTCCGGCACCGGGAGGTCGACCGAGGTGGAGTCCCTGCGGTCGTGCCCGGCGATGACCGAAAGGATCATCGCCGCGTCGGGGACGCTCCGGGTGATCGGCCCCCCCTGGTCCAGGGAGGAGGCGAAGGCGATCATTCCGTACCGGGAGACGCGTCCGTAGGTGGGCTTGAGTCCCACGACGCCGCACACCGACGCCGGCTGCCGGATCGAGCCGCCGGTGTCGGTCCCCACGCCCGCGAAGCACAGGCCCGCGGCGACGGCCGCCGCCGTCCCGCCCGAGGAGCCGCCCGGGATCCGGTCGAGCGCCCAGGGGTTCCGGGCCGGGCCGAAGTGCGAGGTCTCCGTGGAGGAGCCCATCGCGAACTCGTCCATGTTCTGCTTTCCCAGGAGGACCGCCCCGGAGGAGAGGACCTTCCCGGTGACGGTCGCGTCGTACGGAGGAATAAAGTTGTGAAGGATCCGGCTGCCGCACGTGGTGCGGATTCCCCGGGTGCAGAAGATGTCCTTCAGCCCCACGGGGACGCCGTGCAGCGGCCCAAGTGTCCGCCCTTTTTGCAGCGCCTCGTCGCAGGCGAGAGCGTCCTTCATCGCCTTTTCCGGGAGAACGGTCACGTAGGCGTTGAGCTTGGGGTTGTGCCGGTCGATCCGGTCGAGGATCGCGCGGGTCAGCTCGCGGGAGGAGATTTCCTTCTCGCGGACCTTCCTGGCTGCGGAGAGCAGCGTCCATTCGTGCATCCTAATCCTCGATGATCCGTGGAACACGGAAGAAGTCGCCCTCCCGGTCGGGGGCGTTCGAAAGGAGTGCTTCCTTGCCCCCGAACGGGCGGACGGAATCGTCCCGGAACGGGGTGCCCATCTCCACGGCGTGGGAGGTGGGAACGACGTCCCCGGTGTCGAGCGTGTCGATCTGCCGGATGTAATCGAGGATGCCGCCGAGCTGGTCCCGTAGCCGGTCCACCTCCGCATCCGAAAGGGCCAGCCGGGCCAGCCGGGCCACGTGCAACACCTCTTCCCGCGTGATCGCCATCGGAAGCCCCCCGGTACGTACGGATCGGCAACAGGAGTTCAAATCTACCACAGTTTCCGCGCCGGGACGACACCCTGTCTGCCTTCCCCTCCGGCGTGCGCCTTCCGGGCGTGCTGCACGACTTGTCCGCTCGGGGTATGATGAGTCTATGGCGAAATCGGTCTATTTTGCCACGACGTCCAAGGGACTCGAGGGGGTCCTCGCGGGGGAGATCGCGGCGCTCGGGGGAAGGGAGACGTCGGTCGCTGCGGGAGGAGTCTCTTTTTGCGCGGATCCGGCGTTTTTCTACCGCGCGAACCTGCGACTGCGGACGGCCAACCGCGTCCTGCTGCGACTTTCCGAGTTTGTCGCCCCCACCCCGGAGGCGCTCTACGAAGGGGTGAAGGCCGTCCCATGGCCCGACCTGTTCGACGTCCGGAAGAAAATCGCCGTCGAGGCCGCGGTCCGCGACTCTTCGCTTTCCAACTCCCGCTTCGCGGCGCAGAAGGCCAAGGATGCGATCGTCGACCGGTTCCGCGAGAAACTCCGCGTCCGGCCCGACGTGGACCTCGTCGCGCCCGATGTCCGGATCCACCTGCGGATCCTGCGGGACGCCTGCACCCTTTCCCTGGACACCTCGGGGGAGAGCCTCAATCGAAGGGGGTACCGGGCCGACCCCGGAGAGGCCTCGCTGCGGGAGACGCTGGCGGCGGGGATCTTGCTGCTTTCGGGGTGGGACGGCCGGGCCCCGCTCGCCGACCCGGCGTGCGGGGCGGGGACGCTCCTCATCGAGGCGGCCCTCATCGCCACGAACACCGCCCCCGGCCTCCTGCGCACCGACTTCGGTTTTCAAAATCTCGCGGGGTACCGGCCCAAGCTTTGGGCGGAAACGGTGGAGGAGGCCAGGGATGCGGTCCGGCGGTCCGGCGTCGGCCGGATCGATGGGAGCGACGCCTCCGCCGAGGCGATCCGCGGCGCCCTGCGCAACGCGCGGAAGGCGGGGGTTTCGGATCTCGTCTCGTTCCGCGCCTGCGACATCCGGGATTTCTCTCCCGGGAATCCGCCGGGGATTCTCCTGTGCAACCCGCCCTACGGGGTCCGCATGACGGGGGAGAGCGAAGAGATCGCCGCCTTCTACACGGCGATGGGCGAAGCGCTGAAAAAACGGAGCACGGGGTGGACCGCCTGCATCCTGTCCGGGAACCCGGATGTCACGCGCCACATCGGGCTCAAGGCCTCCCGCCGGTTCCCGCTCATGAACGGGCCGATCGACTGCCGGCTGCTCCGGTACGACCTGTACTGACTCCCGCCGGCGGGGACTGCGCCCACCAGGAGGACCATCGGACCATCGAAGGACTGTCGAAGGACTTGCACTGGGGGCCTCATATCTATTAGTCTTTATCTGTAGAACATCCGGCAACCCTCTTCCCAACCTCCAGACACAAGCACAGGCGCAAGACGCGCAAGGCGGTGCTTTCGATGTTCGCAGACGCCTGCAAGCTCGCTGCCCGCTACACCTATCCCGTGATCATCGCGCGCCGGCATTTTGACGGGACAACCAAGTGCGGGTGCGCCGCCTTCGTCGTCCTCAACGAGCAGGGGTGGATCGCAACGGCGGCCCACCTGCTCGCCGCGGATGATGCACTCCAGCGAAGCAGCCGGGAGATTTCCGACTATCACGGGAAGATCCTCGGCATCCGGCAGGATTCGCAGCTGACCAGTCAGAAAAAGCGCCTGAAGACCTCCCGCCTTTCGACCAACCCGAAGTGGGTCACGAACGTGACGTTCTGGTGGGGACGCGACGGGTTCCGCCTGAGGGAGGTCCGGTTGCTTCCCGAGGCGGATCTGGCCGTCGGCCGTCTGGAGCCGTTCGACCCGGAGAATTTCCGGCCGTTTCCCGTCGTCAAGGATCCCGCTTGCCTCGACGTGGGGACGCCCCTGTGCAAATTAGGATACCCGTTCCAGCGGGTCAAGGCCTCTTACGACGAATCCGGCGGCGAGTTCCACCTGTCGACGGGTCCCCAGCCGCTCACGGGATTTCCGATGGAGGGGATCTACACGAGAACGTTGTCCGCCGGAAAGTCCTCCGACGGCCGGTACGAGATCAAGTTCCTGGAAACCTCCTCCCCGGGTCTGACAGGCCAGAGCGGGGGACCCCTCTTCGACTCGCGCGGGACCCTCTGGGGGGTCCAGAGCCGGACGGACATGCACTCGTTCCGCATCCACACCAGAACCCCGGGCAAGGCGCGGACCGACAACGAGGTCCTGTCGCTGAACCTCGGCGTGGCGATCCATCCCGAGCTGCTCGT
>CAYILU010000043.1:0-9512 GCA_964364235.1 uncultured bacterium
TCGGCAGCATGAACCTCTACGAGTGGGCGAAGCTGATCATCCTGGAGCACCAGAGACAGCACCACGCGCAGATCGCGGAGATCGTCCGGAAGCTGCGGGGCTAGGGACGGTCCTGGAGAAGGACTTGGCAGGACTACAAAAGGATCGCAGTCACACAACCGAGGTGGATCGACCGAAGAAGGAGGACAGGACCGTCCCTGTTTTTAGCAGGGAAGGACGGATGGGCGCGCAGCTGTTGCCCCGAATCGCCGTGACCATGGGCGACCCGGCGGGGATCGGGCCGGAGATCGCGGTCCTCGCGCTTTCCCGGCCGGAAGTCCTGTCCTGCTGCCGGCCCGTGGTGTACGGGGACCCCGGGATCCTGCGCCGCGCGGCCGCCGTCGTGGGCTCCGAGGCGAAGATCGCGGCCCTCCCCCTGTCCCGCCTTTCGACGGAAGAGGTCCCCTTCGGCAGGATCACACCGGCGGGGTCGCTCGCGATGGCGGACTACATCCGGGCGGCCGCGGCGGACGTCCTCGCGGGGCGCGCCGACGCCATAGTCACCTGCCCCATCACGAAGGAGGGCTTGAAACTGGCGGGGGTCCCGCACCCGGGCCACACGGAGTTCCTCGCGGAGCTGTGCGGGGGGGCGGACGTGGTGATGATGCTGGCCGGGGACCGCCTGCGCGTCGCGCTCGTGACGATTCACGTGGCGCTGCGGCGGGCGCTGGAACTTCTGTCTCCCGCGATCATCGAAAAAACGGTCCGGATCACGCACGACTTCTTCCGGAAACACATGGGAACCGGATCCCCCCGGATCGCCGTGGCGGGGTTAAACCCCCACGCCGGCGAGGGCGGGCTGTTCGGCGAGGAGGAGATCACGATGATCGCCCCGGCGGTCGCCGCCTGCCGGAGCGCGGGGATCGGTGCCACGGGCCCCTGGCCGCCCGACACCGTCTTTCACCGCGCGTACCGGGGGGAGTTCGACGTCGTCGTCGCGATGACGCACGACCACGGGCTGATCCCCCTGAAGCTCGTCCACTTCGAGGACGGGGTCAACGTGACGATGGGGCTTCCCATCGTCCGGACGTCGGTCGACCACGGGACCGCCTACGACATCGCGGGGAAAGGGAAGGCGAGCCCGGCGAGCCTCGTGGCCGCGGTCCGGATGGCCGCGGGGATGGCCGCGGCCCGAAGGTAGAAAAACCGTGGCCCTGGACCGGATCATCGTGCGCGGCGCGCGCGAGCACAACCTGAAGAACATCGACGTGGAGATCCCCCGGGACCGCCTCGTCGTGATCACCGGGGTCTCCGGCTCCGGGAAGTCCACCCTCGCCTTCGACACGATCTACGCGGAGGGGCAGCGGCGGTACGTCGAGTCGCTCTCCGCCTACGCCCGGCAGTTCCTCGAGCAGATGGAAAAGCCCGACGTGGACGTGATCGAGGGGCTCTCCCCCGCCATCTCGATCGAGCAGAAGTCGGTCGGCAAGAACCCGCGCTCCACCGTGGGGACCGTCACCGAGATCTACGACTACCTGCGGCTCCTGTACGCCTCGGTCGGGCGCGTCCACTGCCCATCCTGTGAAAAGGAGATCCGCCGGCAGACGGTGACGCAGATCGTGGACGCCGTGATGGCGATGGGCGAGGGGGAGAAGGCCCAGGTCTTGGCGCCGGTCGTGCGCGGCCGGAAGGGCGAATACCGGAAGGAGCTCGCGAAGCTCAAGCGCGACGGTTTCTCCCGCGTGGTGGTGGACGGCGAGGCGAGGGAGCTCGATGAGGAGATCGCCCTCGACAGGAACAAAAAGCACGACATCGACGTGGTGGTCGACCGGATCCGCATCTCCCCGGCATCCCCGGGGAGGCTCGCCGATTCCGTGGCCCTGGCCCTCACGCTCTCCGGCGGGCTGGTCCGCGTCGTGGACGGGAGGGGGCGGGGGACGCTGTACAGCGAGAAGTTCGCCTGCCCCGACTGCAGCGTGAGCCTCTCCGAGGTCACGCCGAGGCTTTTCTCCTTCAACAGCCCACACGGGGCCTGCCCCGAGTGCGACGGGCTGGGGACGACGATCTACTTCGACCCGGACCTCATCGTCCCGGACAAGGCCAGGAGCATCCGCGAGGGGGCGATCGACCCGTGGCGGAAGCGGACCACGGTCTTCTACCACCAGATGCTCGAGGCGCTCTCGAACCACTTCGGGTTCTCGCTGCAGGCCCCCTTCGGGAAGCTTCCCGAGAGGATCCGCGAGGTCCTCCTGAACGGCTCCTCCGAACCGGTCCGCTTCTTCATGGAGGAGGGGGACCGCCGGCACTTCTTCACCAAGCCGTTCGAGGGGGTGATCGGAAACCTCGAGCGGCGCTTCCGGGAGACCGACTCCGAGGTCATCCGGGAGGAGCTTTCGCGGTACATGAACAACCGCCCCTGCCGTGGCTGCGCAGGGGCGCGCCTCAAGAAAGAGGCGCTGTGCGTCAAGGTGGGGGACCTGTCGATCGACGCGCTCACCCGCCTCTCCGTCAAGGACTCGCTGGAATTTTTCCGGGGCCTCCTCCTGGGCGAGAGGGAAGGGAAGATCGCCGCCCGGATCCTGAAGGAGATCCGGTCTCGCCTGTCGTTCCTCCTCAACGTGGGGCTTTCCTACCTCAGCCTCGACCGGACCTCCTCCACGCTCTCGGGGGGGGAAGGGCAGCGGATCCGCCTGGCGACGCAGATCGGCTCCTCGCTGATGGGGGTCCTCTACATCCTGGACGAGCCCTCGATCGGTCTCCACCAGCGGGACAATCGCCGGCTCCTTTCGACGCTCAAGGAACTTCGGGACCAGGGGAACACGGTCCTGGTCGTCGAGCACGACGAGGAGACGATCCGCTCCGCGGACTACGTGATCGACATGGGACCGGGCGCCGGCGAGCACGGCGGCGCCGTCGTGGCGGCCGGCCCGCCGGAGGAGATCCTCCGGAGCGAGGCTTCGCTCACCGGCCAGTACCTCTCCGGGAAGAAGAAGATCCCGGTGCCCCGGAAGCGCCGCCGCCCGAACGGGAGCGTCCTCACGCTGCACGGCTGCCGGGCGAACAACCTGAAGAACATCGACGTCTCCTTCCCGCTCGGGATGATCACCTGCGTCACCGGCGTGTCCGGCTCGGGGAAATCGACGCTTCTGCTCGACACCCTCTACCGGGCGCTCGCCCAGAGGATCTTCGGGTCCCGGGAGCGGCCGGGGGCCCACGACTCCCTGTCCGGCCTGCCCCTGGTGGACAAGGTGATCAACATCGACCAGTCGCCCATCGGCCGGACGCCGCGGTCGAACCCGGCCACCTATTCCGGCGTGTTCACCCCGATCCGCGACCTGTTCGCGATGCTCCCGGAGAGCAAGGCGCGCGGCTACAAGGCGGGCCGGTACTCCTTCAACGTGAAGGGGGGCCGGTGCGAGGCGTGCGAGGGTGACGGGATCATCAAGATCGAGATGCACTTCATGCCCGACGTCTACGTGACCTGCGAGGAGTGCCGCGGGAAGCGGTACAACCGGGAGACGCTCGAGATCGCGTACAAGGGGAAGACGGTCGCCGACGTGCTCGACATGACGGTCGACCAGGCGCTCCCCTTCCTTTCGAACATCCCGCCGATCCGGCACAAGCTGGAAACGCTCTCCCGGGTGGGGCTGGGATACATACGCCTGGGGCAGCCCGCCACGACCCTCTCCGGGGGCGAGGCGCAGCGCGTGAAGCTCGCCCGCGAGCTCTCGAAGCGCGCGACGGGGAAGACGGTCTATATCCTGGACGAGCCGACCACCGGTCTGCACTTCGACGACATCCGGAAGCTTCTTTCCGTTCTGCAGATGTTCGCCGAGGCGGGGAACACGGTCCTCATCATCGAGCACAACCTGGACGTCATCAAGACGGCGGACCACGTCATCGATCTCGGGCCCGAGGGGGGCGATCTCGGGGGGGAGGTGATCGCCTGCGGCACCCCGGAGGAGGTCGCGCGCAACCCGCGATCGCACACGGGCCGGTTCCTTCGGAAGGTGTTAAGCGGAGGGCAGGACCGGTCCCTGGAGCACGTCGCGTCCTTCTAGCGGGCTAGCGGGCGGCGGGCTGACTCGAGAGAACCTTCGCCATCTCCAGCCCGAAGAGGTACTGGACCTCCTTGCGGACGACTTCCGTGATCGGGTGGGTCCGGTTCTTCTCCTTCATGCACCACAGCGACTTCATGTCCTCGTCGACGGTGAGCTGTCCCTCGGTCAGCACCAGGGGGAACATGATGCAGAAGCGCGGCTTGAATTTCCATTCGTGAATGCCCGCCTCGATGGCGCCCTTCTGCAGCGCGCAGCCGTGGCCGGGGTGGAAGAACGCGCAGGCTCCGGCGACCACCCGGGTCTCCACGGCCGTCCCGCTCGGGCAGTCCGGGTCCGCCTCGGTGCGGCCGAACCAGCACGACGGATCGGTCGCTTCGGGGCGGACGTAGTGGAGGAACAGGTCCCGGTTCTCGAGGATGGCCTTCTTCTCGCCGACGTCGGCCCAGACGCCGAACCGGCAGCAGCGGCTCCTGCACTGGTCGATACGGCAAGACTCGGGGAACTTCGCCAGAAAAACGAGCGGATCGATCTGCATGACACCCTCGGCGGATTGTCGAATGATTAATGGAAAATCCGATTATACAGGTTTTTCGCCTGCCGGGTGACCCCTTCGATCAATTTCGCCTTCTGACCGGGAGTCGCTCCCTCCCGGGTGATCCGGATGTTCACGTAAGGCATGCGATTCCCCCTTTGGCCGCGTCGGATACCGCAGGGGGAAATCGTACCATCTTGCCGCTCCCGTGGCACGCGTGGCGAGCGCAGGAGGAAACGTTATCGATATTGCAGCCTACCTATGATTTATTTTGTTGACATTATGGTTTAACAACACTAAATTACGCATAAATTACACTACAATTAATGGGCATAACGAAACCGGAAGCGACGTAACGCCTTGGTTTTCCCGTTGGAACAACCTGCATCGGGGCAAGTCCCCGGGCGAAACCGAAAGGAGGAAAGATGAAGAAATTATTCGTGGTAGCAGTCGCCATCGCCATGATCGCGATGGGCGGGACGGCGATGGCGGTGGACACGGCCACGGTCACCGTGTCGGCGATCGTGGCCCAGACGTGCAGGTTCTCCAGTCCGACGGCGGCGCTCGCCTTCGGCACGCTTCCGTCCACCGCTGCGGATGTGTCGGCGAGCACGACTCTCGCCTTCTGGTGCACCACCGGCGCAAGCTACACCATCACGGATGACGACGGGTTGTATGAGGCGGGAGTGAACGCCAACCAGATGAGGAGCACCGCGCTGGCGACGCCCCAATTCATGCCCTACACGTTATCCTACACCCCCGCCAGCGGGACCGGGACGGGTCCGTCCAGCCCGATCACCATGACCCTGACCGGCAACATCCTGGCCGCGTCCTATGCATCCCTCCCCGCGGATGTGTACATGGATTCGGTGACCATAACCATCAACCCTTAACGTTTGGGTTATGTTATTCACGATGGACGGCTTTGGGGTATGGGGGGGCCGGAAGGCCACCCCTTTCCCTTATCCGCGGGATTTCCGCGGAAAAGCGGCCTTCCGGATCGCCGTGGTGTTTTCCACCCTTCTGATGGCGGCATCCGCCGCCGCCGGAACCTCGACGGTTTCGGTAGGCGCCACGATCGTTTCGACCGGTTTCTGCTGGATCACGACGAACGGCGCGAACCTGGACTTCGGAGTTCTCGACCCGGGCAACCCCGTGGACGTTACCGCGAGCACGACCCTGAATTTCCGATGTCTCGGGTTCCCCAGCGTTACCTACGCGATAACGGACGACGACGGCCTTCACGACACCGGCCCCGACGGGAACCGGATGCGGCATTCGGCCGTCCCTGCGGCCTATCTGCCGTATAGCCTGGACATCAACCCGCGTTCGGCCACCATTTCCTGGAGCCCTTTCGTCCTGCGTACATTCACGGTTTCCGGTACCGTTCGAGGCGCCGACTACCAAGCCGCCGCCGCGGGAAATTATTCGGACACCGTGGTCGTCTCGATCAACCCGTAACCCCGCCTCCCCGTACCGCCGGGATCCCTTTTCTAAAGATTTCCCGCTCCCGTGCCGAAAGGATTCCGGGAAGCACAGCCTGGGAGTCCGGAGAGGAAACATGCCGGAAAAAACCGATAGGAGGGGTCCCATCGCCGGCCGGCGCCTGTTAGGGCAGGTGCTGGTGGACGGGGAGTTCATCACTCCCCTCGACCTCGCGCGCGCGCTGGAGGAGCAGAAGCGCACCAACGAGATGCTCGGCGAGGCGCTGGTCCGTTTGGGGGTGATCGACCCCATCGACCTCAAGGCGGCCCTGTCCGTCCAGGGGGAGCTGGGTTTCATCCACGACGCCATCCGGGTGGCCGCGGGGGTCCGGATGCTGCTGGGCGAACTGCTCCTCGCGGCGAAACGGATCACCCCCGGACAGCTCGACGCCGCCCTCCTCGAGCAGCGCAGGACCGGCGACAGGATCGGGGAGATCCTGGCCCGGAGGGGATGGATCACCCGCGCGGAGCTCGACGCCGTCCTTGCGTTCCAGCAGCACCAGGGCGGGGAAGGCCCCTCCTCGGAACGGCTCCGTCTCGGGGAGATCCTGGTCGCCACGGGACAGATCACCCGCGCCCGGCTCGACGCCGCCCTGCTGCGGACCCGGACTTCCCCGAAGAGGATCGGAGACCTCCTCGTGGAGGCGGGGGACCTGCGGCCGGAACAGGTCGACCGCGGCCTCCGGATACAGAAAATGCTGGTGATCGCGTCTCTCGTGGCGGTGCTCTCCCTGGCGAGCGCCGCCGAGGCGCAGGATGTCTCCCGCGCGGGACCGGGTCCTTCCGCCGCGCGTGTCGAGTTGAGCGCCCGGGTCCAGGCGACGGCGACGCTCCGGGTCCTCTGGCAGCAAGCACGGATCGCGATCACGGACGCGGACATCCTCCGCGGGTACGTGGATGTCCGCTCGGCCTCCCGGATCGAGATGCGGAACAACAGCGTTCAGGGGTTCATGCTGGTCTTCGAGGCGGCGGGAGGACCGTTCCGGGAGGTCTACGTCCGGGGGCTGGGCCGGGAAGTCCAGCTCGGATCGGGCGGCGGCTTTGCCCCCATGCCGTATTCGCCGGGTCCGGTCGTGGTGGAGCTCTCCTACCGCTTCATGCTGTACAAGGAGATTCGGGCCGGCGTCTACGACTGGCCGCTGGTCCTCTCGTCCCGACCGATTTGAACGAATCGGGTTTTTCCCGCGAAACCGGGTTTTCCTTTTTCGGCGATCTGGTATAGTAACGCCAAACTTCGACCCCACGAAACGGTTCCCCGATGAAAAAGGGCGGCACGCTCGCGGTATTTCTGTTCCTCCTTCTCCTCGCGCCCCTCGACGCGCGCACCGGCGAGTGGCGGGTGTCTCCCATCCGGCTCGAACTGGGCGGGGACGCAAAAAGCGGCGTGATCACGGTCTACAACGAAGCGGAAGAGCCGCTGCAGGTCCAGATGAAAGCGTTCGAATGGACCCAGGACGGCGAGGGGAAGGATCGGTACACGGAGACGGGGGACCTTCTCTTCTTTCCCAGGATCATGGTCCTCGGGAAGAAGGAGGACCGGATCCTGCGGGTGGGGATCCGGTCCCCGGCGGCGAAAAAGGAGAAGGCCTACCGCCTGTTCATCGAGGAGACCCCCGGCCCCCGGAAATCCGACGGGGTCAACGTCGCCATCGCCATCCGGTTCGGCATCCCCGTGTTCGTGAAACCCCTGAAGGAGGAGACGAAGGGGGAAATCGGGAAGCTCGGGATGGCAAAGGGTGTCCTGAGCATCCCGGTGCGGAATAAGGGGAACGCGCACTTCGTCATCCGGTCGATCGTCGTCGCCGGGGAGAACGGAAAAGGGGAGAAGGTCTTCTCCCGCGACATCAGCGGCTGGTACCTCCTGGAGGGTGCCTCGCGCATTCACACCACGGAGGTCCCGAAGGATGTCTGCGGAGGGCTGGCCAGGATCATGATCGAAGTAAAAGCGGAACCGTTCTCCCTTGCCGGCGAACTTTCGCCGGGCAAGACGATGTGTGAGCCGTAATCCCCGGCGGCCCGCGGATCGGTGAGACCGCGCAACGCACTTGCCCTTTTTTCCCTCGCGAGCGTGCTGCTTTTCCCGTCGTTCTCCGCGTGGTGCGCGGAAACCGCCATCGTCGGCATTGTCCTCAACGAAGAGAACAAGGGAGAATTCTTCGTGAACCTCACCGGGAGCGGGGATTTCCTGGTCCGGTCGGAGGACCTGAGGGCCGTCGGGTTCCGCGAGCTTGCCGGGGACGTCACCCTGGTCGACGGGGAGCCGTACGTGTCCCTCCGGTCGATCGGGGGGGTCACCTTCGCCTTCGACGAGAAGACCCTCACGCTCCGGGTCACAGCCCCCCCCGCCCTCCTGCCGCGGCGGACGATCGACTTCACCCCGCAGCGGCAGCCCAAGGTCCACTACCCGCGTGATGCCGGCGGGTTCCTGAACTACGGGATCAACTACACCGCGGGCCCCTCCTTCGAACTCCAGAGCTTCGACGTGACGAACACCGCGGGGGCCCGTGCCGGCGACTTCCTCCTCCTCTCCGACTCCACCTTCCGGAAGACCCTGGGGGAAGGGAGTTTCACGAGGCTGTTGTCCAGCCTCACCCACGACCGGCGGCAGGACCTGCAGCGGGCCGTGGCGGGCGACTTCTTCGCCTCCTCCGGAGACCTGGGGAACAGCGTGAACCTCGGCGGCATCAGCATGTCGAAGGTCTTCCGGATCGATCCGTATTTCATCCGCTACCCGCTGGCGGATTTCTCGGGCCTCGCCGCCTTCCCTTCCGACGTGGAGGTCTACCTCGACGGGAACCGGATCCGCACGGAAAAAATCTCCCCCGGGGAATTCCAGCTTCGGAATCTATCCTCCTACGACGGGGCGGGCGTCGTCACGGTGGTGATCAAGGACCCCTTCGGGAGGGAGCGGCGGATCGCCTACCCGTACTACTTCACGGAAACGCTGCTCCGGAAGGGGCTCCATGAGTACAGCTACAACGCCGGGGTTCTCCGGCGGGAGTTCGGGTCCCGGAGCAACGTGTACGGGGGCCCGGCCTTCTCGGCCTTCCACCGGTACGGAGTCGACGAGTCCCTCACCCTCGGCTTACGCGGGGAAGGCGACCGGGACGGAGTGAACGCGGGTCCCACGGCGACGTTCCGGGGCGGCCTGCCGGGCGTCACCATCGCGTCCCTCGCGGGCAGCCTCGCGAAAGGAGGCCGCGGCGGTGCGGCGGCGCTGCTCAACCACGTCTACCAAGACCGGGGTTTCAGCACGAGGGTCTCCCTGCGGGCGTTCTCGAGGGAATACGCGATCGCCGGGTCGGAGACGCGGGAGCGGACCTGGTACGAAGCAGGGGCGGGGGCCGGCTACGGGACGCGGGAGTTCGGGTTCCTGTCGTTCAACGCCGACGTGACGAAGAAGTACACCGGGGCGGACCGGAGAACCGCCTCCCTCTCCTACTCCCGTAACCTCAC
>CAYILU010000044.1:0-9447 GCA_964364235.1 uncultured bacterium
TGCCTTGGGAGCAAGGGGTCGGCGGTTCAAGTCCGCCCGTCCCGACCATGTTTTTTTCAGGAAAACGAAGGCCGGTGAGCGCTGACATTGAAGGCCCATAGTTGAGGCGAAACGCGAGGTGAACAAATGAAGGCATCCGGTGTCCAGAGGAAGATCGACACCTGGGCAAGACGGCTTGACTTGCCACGGGCGGAACCATAGGATGAAGACATGAAGCGAAGCGGAGCCACAGCGAAAGTGAAATCATCGGGGGATCGTTTCGATCCGAAAAGGCAAACGGGCCGGAGGAGCGCGATAGTCGGTACAAAGCCCGTCCTGCGCCACTCTTCGGCACGGGCGCTCGTCAAGCATTCCGGGACTTGGGTAGGAGACGACGCCGAATTGCTGTTAAAGGAAGTGTACGCCGTTCGGGGCAAAGCCACGTTCTAACGCGTGTACCTCCTCGACACCAACCATTGCAGCAAGCTTCTCTCCGGGCATCCCGGCATCTCCCGAAAATTAAAATCCCTTGGCGATGTTCTTGTCGCCACGTGCGTCGTGGTCCATGGTGAGCTGGTCTACATGGCGGAAAAGTCCGCGAACCCGCCCGATAACAGGGCGGCCGTATCGCGTTTTCTCGACGACATAGAGGTCTTTCCGATCGACGAGAGGACGGCCGATGCGTACGGGGAATTGAAGGCTGCAATTGTCGCCCGTTTCGGTCCCCGTGAAAAGGCAAAGCTGCGCCACGTCGACATCGAAAGGCTCGGCTTCCGGGAAAACGACCTCTGGATTGCAGCGATTGCGAAACGCCACAGATTCATCATCGTCTCGGCGGATGGCGATTTCCGGAGAATGCAATTGGCCGATGAATTGGACGTCGAAACCTGGTGGACGCCTTCGGTGGATTAATGAATCACCGTTCATCCACGTTTACCGAAAGTTTACCACCACCTGCCTGTACAGCCGGTTTTCTCTATATTCCGTATACTGGCGATACATTCGTAACCGCTTGATACCGCGAAACTTCAATCGGTAACCCCTTTTCCCGAAAATCCTTTCCACTTGCCTTGGGAGCAAGGGGTCGGCGGTTCAAGTCCGCCCGTCCCGACCAGAACTTTCCCATGCCGCTCCCGCATACCAGGTTCGGATCGCCACGGGGGTCAAGGAGTTGGCCGGCAATCCGCCGGCCATAGTGTCTATCCCTGGCGGAACATCCAGCGCAAGCCGCCGCGGGCGGCCGTATGCACCGTGTCGCCGAAGCGGCACACCTCCGCGTGCCGCGCCGGGTCGAGCGGCCCTGCGAGCACGCCCGCGATGTCCTCGCGGATCTCCTCCGGCGTGCGCGCCGCACACAGCACCGTGTCGACCGAGGGATGCGAGAGCGCGAAGCGGTAGCACTCCGGCGCGGTCATCCCCTGCGAAAAACCGGCCTTGGGCAGCGGCTGGAGCAGCATCCCCCAACGGGTGGCGGTATACGCGATAATCGCTGGGCGATCGTCCCCGAAGGCGGCGAACACCTCCCTCTCCGCCCCCCGGTGCGCCGCGTTGTACCGAATCATCAGCACGTCCGCACCCACCTCCCGCGCCAGGCGCGTCGCCAGTGCTCGATTGTGGGAGGAATAACCGATGGCGCGCGTCTTCCCTTCGGCCTTGAGCCGTTGCATCGCCGTCCAGCTCTTGCCGGTCACATACCAGCGCGACTGCACCCATCCGAGCAGCACGACGTCGATCCTATCGACGCCGAGTGCGCGCGCGTTCTTCTCGAACCCGCGGAGGATGAATGCGCCCGTGGGGATGCCAAGCTCGGTGATCAGGACAAGCTCGTCGCGATGGCCGGCGCGAATCAGGCGGCGCACCCCCTCGACTACGTCCTTCATCTGCCACGTGACCAGGAACGTATTGGCGCCGTGCTCGTAGAACGCGCGTTCGATGTCGCCGCCAGCGAGCTTCAAGCCGGCCTTGCCGGAGGCGCGCACTGACCAGGCAGAAAGCGCGAGCGGTGAAACCATGATCCCGGTCTTGCCCAGCGGGCGGCGTCCGAGGCGTGGCGTGTCGTTCATCGTGACCTCCATTCTCATGTCTCCCGCAGCTTCAGCTCCAGTTCTTGAGCTTCGGCCATACCTGCGGGAGCGTCCACCCCTTTGGTTCGCGGCAGAGGTAGACCGTGAAATGCTGAGAGGGCATGGCGTACGGATGCCCGACGACGGCGGCCTCCTCGCCCCGGGCGTAATACCTTTCAAGCTCTTGCCGAGGGACGCCGAGGACGATCATGATCTCCCCGGTGTACCCGCGCCCCGATAGGAAGTTTTTTTTCGCTGTCTAACCAGGAGGGCACTTCCCTCCGGCCGGCTGTTGTGTTTCGGTGGCCGGATCGACCTGTCCGATATCATCGATCCCTTGACCACGCGCGACGCTGCTTCCGGTGGCCTTTCGCCGTCAGTATACTCACCGCGTGATGGGATGCAACCCGAAACCCATGCACACATCGGGCGTTGAAACGGAAGGAGTGGTGGGAGAAGTCCGGCCCCCGGTTGTCTTACTGCGCTCCGTAGTCCGGGAACGGGTCGGGGCAGAAATCGTCGACCGGTTTCGCAGGGGCCTTGAGGCGCGGGGTATACGTCCGCAAAAGATCATATTGTATGGATCGCACGCTACGGGTGTCGCTACTGCAGTGAGTGACATCGATGTGGTGGTCATTTCCAGCGATTTTTTCGGCTGGGATGGGGGAGAGTCCTTCGTAGTCGACTTTGCCCGAAACGGAGAAGTTCTCTACGCCGCGTAGCTCTTTAATGAATCTCCACTCAACGGGACCGCCGGGTGCGCGAACCTTCGGTTGTCACCGCCTGGGCGTGTCCGGCTCGGTCCCGGCTCGCAGACGGTCGAGGTAGACAGAGTAACTGAATGTCCGATCGCGGCGGCGACCCGTCATCTCGGCAAGCACGCCGGCGTCGACCAACGCGGTAACCGCCTTGGTCGCGGTCGGCTTGGTCGTGCCGAGGAGCTTCACGGCGTTGCCGATAGTGATGACGGGATGCTCGGGCATAAGCTCGAACAGCCTGGCGGCCATGACCGAGGTCGACGGCGCGGCCAGCACTTTCGCTCGATCCGCCGTCACGAGCTCGAAAAGAGCCTTGGCGGTCGCAATCGCTTCCTCCGCGATGACCGCGACGCCCTCAAGGAAGAAACATAGCCATCCCTCGAAGTCACCCTCGGTGCGCACGGCATTCAGGAGCCGGTAGTACTCCAAGCGGTGCTGTTTGAAGAAGAGGCTCAGGTAAAGCAGCGGTTGGGAGAGAAGCCTCCAATGTTCAAGGAGGAGAGTGACCAGGAGGCGACCGATGCGGCCGTTGCCGTCCAGGTACGGGTGGATCGTCTCGAACTGAACGTGCAACAACCCGACCCGGACGAGAGTCGGCAGGTCGCTCTTCGCATGGAAGTATTCCTCGAATCGGCCGAGAAGCTCGCCAAGCACGTGGGGAGGCGGCGGCACGTAAGCCGCGTTGCCCGGCCGCGTCCCGCCGATCCAGTTCTGGCTGCGGCGGATCTCGCCGGGTTTCCTCTCGGCACCGCGGACTCCCTTCATCATCCGACGGTGCGTCTCGTTGAGGAGCCGCAACGAGAGCGGAAGTCCCTTCGCGCCGTGAATCTGTCTACGCGCGAAGGCGATCGCATCGAGGTAGTTGCATACTTCCTGTACGTCGGCCTGTTGCGCGGAGTCGGTCTTCCCGGCAGCCTCATAGGTGAAAAGGTCGATGAGCGTGGCCTGCGTTCCTTCGATCTGGGATGACAGGACGGCTTCCTTGCGTACGAAGGAGTAGATGAACCAGCTCGTCGATGGTACCAGGGCGCTCGCGAGATCCAGCCTGTCGAGCGCGGCGTCGGCCCGTTGCAGCAAGCCGGCGAGAGCGCCGTCGATCGCAATCGGGGGGGCGTTCGGCGGCAACGGCGCCGGGATGAAGGCGGCGACCTCTTCCCCCGCGACGCTCGTGCGCTCGTATCTGCCCGTGACTCTTTTCATGTCGCCTCCTGGGAAAGAATTCTTTCCCAAACGGAGAAAAAAGTAAATACATCTTTACCAACATGGCGGCGAAGGAAAGGAACCTTTCTCGGAAAGATTCGATCCGACCGCTGCCGGAAACCGCGCTTCAGGCGACGGATGGTTCCGTCGCCGACGTATCCTTCCTGCCGGGGATAGCGTGATCCCGCCCGACCATATTCATCGCCCGAGATCATGGAATACAGCCCGCATCCCCGTTTCGAATTCCGGATTCGTGTAATCGAAAACCGATTTCCCTTCGAGGTCCCGGAGGGCGAGTTCGTCGCTGTACGCGAGCACGACGTCCGCGGAGAGGCCATCCTTCGACAGTTGACGTTCCAATGCGGCAACGTTCGTGGGCCGGACCTTGTTGGCGACGATCCTGGCGTTCCGGATCCCCAGCGACGGCACCATCCGCAAGATCCGCTTCGCCGTTTCCACGGAGCGCATCCCGGCTTCGACGACGATGAGCAGGAGGTCCAGCCCCTCGACGGCCGACCGGCCGAACGCCTCCAGACCTGCCTCCAGGTCGAGGATCACCGATTCGTCCTTTTCCAGTACGAGCCTGCGGACGAGGGCGCGGACGAAGGAGGTCTGGGGGCAGTAGCATCCTTCCCCGGCGGTCTCGATGGCGCCGACGGGCAGGAGGGCGACGCGATCCGTGCACCGCACGGCGTGCGTCCCGATCAGGTCCGACACCCGGGGGTTCAGGATGAACATCCCTCCCGGCTCCCCGGTCGAGCCGGTCCGCTCCGCGACAAGCTCCTTCCTGTGGACGAGGGGGGACGCCGCGGCGGCGGGGATTCCCAGGGCGTTCGCGAGGTTGGGGTCGGAGTCGAGGTCGACCAGAAGGACCTTCCGCCCGTCCTCGGACAAAACCTTCGCCAGGAGGACGGAAACGGTGGTCTTGCCGGATCCGCCCTTGCCGGCGACCGCGATCCTCAAGCCCAAGCGTACCCCCGCGACAGGAGGAGCGGGGCCAGGCCGAGGTCCGGCCGGCCGCGGAGCAGGTCGGCGATGTCCTCGGGCCGGAATTTTTTCAGGACCGCCGGTACGAGCCCCCGCAGGCTTTCCGGGTCCCCGATCAGCTGGAAGCCGGTCACCGTGTTCCCGTTCATGGTCGCCCGGGCGAAGCTTTTGTCCACGGCGAAATCGGCGTGGTCCGTCCCGTCGATGTCCCCGATGCGCGCGGCGATGACGGGGTCGAGCTTCACGACGTTCCCCGTGAACATGGGGGGGCATGTGGTCTTGTGACCCGCGATGTTCCTGGCGGCGACCTCCCCCTGCGTCCTCGCGTTGACGACGAGCTGTCCCGTGTCCCTCTTGCCGGTCACGGTCTCGAAGAAGACGACGTCCCCGGCCGCGTAGATCCCCGGCTCCGCCGTCTCCATCCGGTTGTCGACGGACAGACCCTCCGCGGACGGGAAGTTCCCATCCACGAAGCCGGTGTTCGGCTCCACGCCGGTGGCGATCACCACGATGTCGCAGGGGAGGGTTGTGCCGTCGGAGAGTTTCACCTCCCGGACTTTCCCGCCGTCGGTGCCGAACCTCGCGATTTGGGTCCCGGTGTGGATTCGCAGGTGGCGGCGCTGCGCAAGCACGGGCGCAAGCCGCTCGGCCACGTCCCGCTGGAGCATCGTCGCCAGGATCCCCGGCCCTATTTCGACGAGGGAGACGGCGACGCCGCGATCTTTCAGCGCCTCCGCGAGCAGCATCCCGACCCTGCCGGCGCCGATGAGGACGACACGGGTTGCGCCCTGGGCAAGGAATTTCCGGAGCGCGAGCGCGTCGGCGAGCCGCTTCAGTGCGACGACGTTCCCGCACTGCGACAGCAGCGGCTTCAGGTTTTCCGGGACCCATGGATTCGCGCCCGTGGCGATCAGCGCCTTGTCGAAAGAAAGCGTCTCGCCGGTGGAAAGGAGGGCGCTCCTCTTCCCGGCGGAAAGTTTTTCCACCCGGGCGCCGGGCAGGAAGCGGATTCCCATCGCGTCGTATTCGCGGTCCCGGGGCAGGGAAATCTCCCCTTCCGCCTTCTTCCCCGCGACGAGCTCGGGCAGGAGGTGCGGGCAGTAGGCGGGGCAGTTTTCCGCGGAAACCATCGTGACGGAAAGGGCCGTCTTCGCCGAGAGGGTCTTCGCCGCGGCAAGCCCCGCGTAGCCGTTGCCGACGATCAGGACACGTTCCATGGGAGGCGCCCGCTTTCCAGAGGTCCCTTTCTCACGCCTGCGCCAGCCCGAGCGCCTGCCGCTTCGCCCGGATGTGCGCGATGATCCCGGCCGCCGCCTTTTCCGGGTCCGTCTCGACCAGCACCTTGCCGCCGTTGACGCCGGGCAGCGTTTCGGTGAGGAGGCCGACGGCGAACGGGCTTCCGAACACCCGGGGCGGGGGGGCGACGTGGACCAGGATCCCCACGGCCAGGAAGAAGCTCCCGATGGAGATCGCCTTCTCGGTGATGAACTCGGGGGCGGAGCCGGCGACCGGCAGCTGGCTGATCTCGATGCCGATCTTCCCCGCCAGGGCGGCGAGCAGGTCGTAGATCCGGGAGTTGTCCACGCACGAGCCCATGTGCAGGACCGGGGGGAGCGGCGCGCCCAGCCCCGCCGCCTTCCCGAGGGCGGTCAGGACGTTCTTGAGCTTTTCCCCGGCGTATTTTTCGGTGGCTTCGCTCGTCAAGAATCCCGCCTGGGCCAAAATGTGGTTCACGCAGCCGGTGGTGACGATCAGGACGTTATTCCGCAGGAGCTCGGCGGCCATCTTCTCCGTCATCGAGCTGTACCGGAGCTTCGGGTTCGGGCAGCCGACGACCCCGACGGCCCCCAGGATATCTCCCGAGGCGACGGCGCTCACCACGGGCGCCAGCGGGTCGGACGGGTTCGCGGCGGACAGCACGGAGACCAGCGCCTCCACGGAGATCCCCGTCAGCATCTTCGAGCTCACCCGTGGGATGTGGGTCGGGACCGCCCCGGCTTTTCTCTCCCTGAACCCCGCGATGGCGTGGTGGAGAATCTCCTTCGCCTTCTCGTCGGCCTTGTCCGGGTGGAACTCGACGTGGATGGCTTCCGGGTTCTTGACGAACGGCACTGTGGTGATGAACCGCGTCTTGTAGCATTTGGCGATCGTGGCAAGGCTCGGCCAGATGCACTGCAGGTCCACGACCATCGCGTCGATGGCCCCCGTCGCCAGGAAGAGCTCCGCCTGCGCCTCGTGCCCCGCGTAGGGGACCCCGAACCGTGTCGCGAGCTCGTTCCCGATGCAGCACACGCCGACGACGTTGATGCCGTCCGCGCCGGCGGCCTTCGCCTCGCCTTCGAGCTTGTCCGCCCACTCGACCAGCTTCGAGGCCATGATCGGGTTGTGCCCGTGGCAGGCGACGTTGACGGAGGCATCCTTGATCACCGCGTAGTTGGCGGAGATCACTTTCGGGGAGGGCGTCCCGAAGAGGATGTCGGAGAGGTCGGTGGCCAGCATCAGCCCGGCGAAGTTGTCCACGATCCCCATCCGCAAGGTCGCCAGCCAGAGGTTCAGGGGGTCCGAGTCGTTCCCCATCGAGGTCCGGTGCATCGCGGTCTCGATCTCGTTGTGGGGGTTGGAGACGATGAGCCCGAGCTTCTCCCACTTGTCGTATTCCCTTTTCGACGTCCGCGCGCGGATCCAGTTCATCGGTTTGCCGTCCTGCCTGCCGAAATCCTCGATCGCCTTGCGCGCCACGTCCCCGGCGATGGCGTTCGCGGTCCTGCCGTCGGTCGCGACTCCGAGGCTTCCCGCGACGAAGAGGAGCTTCGCCTCGTCCCGGACCTGGTAGCCGGGAGCCTTCCCCTCGGCGACTTCCAGAAGCAGCAGGGCCAGCTCCCGCGCGTGCCCGGCGTGGGAGGAGGCCCCCCCGGTGGCGGCGCGCAGGAAGTTCCTGGCCACGATGACGTCGGCGTTTGCGCCGCACACGCCCAGCTTCGGGCCGTTGTCGAACGGGTCGATCCGGCAGGGGCCCATGTAGCAGATGACGCAGCAGGTGCCCAGCTCCCCGAAGCCGCACTGGGGCATCATTTTCTTCAGCCGGTCCACCCCCAGCTGGAGGTTCTCCTTCTCCGCCTTCCGGAAGAGCTCCAGGTCGCCGGGGTTCGTGTATTCGGTCCGTCCGATTTTTTCAGACATTGGCCATCTCCTTCCGCATCGCGAGGATTCGTTCGAGGGAGGACTTCTCGCGGGGCGCGACGGCGCCCGCCCTTGCCAGGGCGGCCGTCTCCCGTACGGCGGTTTCCGATATCTTCGCCGCTGCGATCTCGTCGAGGTCGGCGAAGACGAGCGCCTTCGTCGGGCAGCCTGAGGCGCACGCGGGCTCGAGCCCATCGCGCAGCCGCGACACGCATCCGTCGCACTTGTGGGCTTTCTTCCGGTCGAAGGAGAGCCGGACGGCGCCGTAGGGGCAGACGAGCAGGCAGGTGAAGCATCCGATGCACTTCTCCTCCCGGACCTGGACCGTGCCGGTGGCCTTCTCCTCCTCGATCGCACCCACCGGGCAGGCGAGGAGGCAGGGGGCGTCCTCGCAGTGGACGCACTTGACCGGGACGTTCAGGCCCGGCGTCCAGGAGACCTTGACCCGGGAGAGACTCGGGGGCGATTCGTAGATGGCGGAGTAGAGACTCCCCGACCGGGAGTGCGTGACGGAGCACTGCAGCTCGCACGTCCGGCAGGCGGTGCATTTCAACGGGTCGAGGGCGACTTTCTTCATCCGTGCCTCCCCAATCTGCGCAGGTGATGGCCGGTCAGGGTTCGCGATATTTCAATGGTCGCAAGACGCCGCGCCGGTGTCAAACGTTCGATTTCCCCGCGATTCCCTGTACAATGGTCGTAAAAATCCGGAGGCGCGACTTCCGTGCTCATGCCGTACAAGGGGGTCACCCCCGCGTGCCATCCAAGCGTGTTCGTGGCCGAGGGGGCGAAAGTCATCGGGGACGTGGAGATCGGGGAGGATTCGAGCGTCTGGTTCAACACCGTGATCCGGGGGGACATCCACCGGATCCGCATCGGGAGCCGGACCAACGTGCAGGACAACTGCACGCTGCACGTGACGATGGTTTACGGCCTGACGGTCGGGGACTCCGTGACGTTCGGGCACGGTGCCGTCGCCCACGGTTGCACCATCGAGGACTTCTCCCTCATCGGGATCGGTTCGATCGTGCTGGACGGCGCGGTGATCGGGAAAGGAAGCGTGATCGGCGCCGGGGCGGTCGTCCCTCCGGGGACGGTCATCCCCCCGCATTCCCTGGTGCTGGGGGTGCCGGGGAAGGTGGAGAAAACCCTGGCGCCGGAGTCGGCCGTCGCCAACCGGATCGTCGCCGACTGTTACGTGGAATACGCGCAGACGTACCGGAAGGGATGAGGAGGGGCGATGGGGCGGATCGAGGAAATCTGGAACGGGGACCGGCTGATCC
>CAYILU010000045.1:0-3009 GCA_964364235.1 uncultured bacterium
CTACCTGCGGAAGACGGGCCGGCAGAACAACCTGACGACCCTCAAGAGACTCGCCGCAGCCCCGTTCATCGGGCTGGCCTACGTGGTCTCCCTGCCTTTCATCTTCGCGTTCGCCCTGTCCGGCGAGCTCCTCGGCATGGCGGCGGAAGGCCTCGACCGGGCGTTCGGGATGGCCGGGAAGAGCCTGTCCTTCGGGTGGAGGCCGATGGAGGCCTACCTGGGAGGCCGCAAGGCAAGGAAGGCCGGGAAGGCGAAGGCCGAGGGAAAGGAAAAGAAGGCGGAGTGAGGAGCGCCGGACCGAAACCCTGCATGAAGGAGGCCGGATCAGTGAAAAAGGTGATACTCGCAATCTCCGCCCTTGCTCTCCTGTTCGGGGTCTCCCCGTCCACGGGCGCCGGGAACGGTCCGGGCGGAACGGCCAAGGCCGCCCCGCCCGCGGGCGGGAAAATGCCGCAAGTGATCGTCCTGGGCAGCATCGCAAAGACCTACGAGCCGGTGAAATTCAACCATGCCTCCCACGTGTCGAACGCCGGGTCCTGCGCGGAGTGCCATCACCAGCACGGCACGGGGCAGGACCTCGCCTGCGGGGAGTGCCACGCAATCGACGCCTCCGCCTTCAAGAAGTCCGTCAAGCTCGCGAAGATGCGGCCCTGCGGGGAGTGCCATTCCGCTTCCTACCCCGCGGAGGACCCGGGCCGGCCGGGGCTGAAGGTCGCCTACCACCGCGCCTGCTTCAAGTGCCACAGGGGCGACGTGGGGAGCGTCGGGCAGGACCCGAAGGGATGCGTGGAGATGTGCCACGTCCCGAGGGCGCAGGCGAAGCTGGAGAAAAAACCATGACATCCAACGGAGGGAAAATCTTGAAAGAGGAAGGGAACGGGAAGAAAAAGGGGGCGGTCAGCCGGAGGGAGCTGCTGCAGGCGATGGCGGCGGTCGGCGGCGCCACCCTGATCGGGAGCTCCACCGAGGCTTTCGCGGAGCGCAAGCTTTCCGGCTGGCCCGACCGTCGCGGGATGCTCACGGACCTGACCGAGTGCGTCGGGTGCCGCACCTGCGAGGCGGCCTGCAACCAGGCGAACCGGCTGCCCGTGCCGGAGGTTCCCTTCGACGAGAAGTCGGTGTTCGAGAACAAGCGGAGGCCGACCGCCTCCGCCTACACGGTGGTCAACCGGTATGCCGACCCGAAATCCCCGGGCCGGCCCCTGTACCGCAAGGTGCAGTGCAACCACTGCAACGAGCCCGCGTGCGCGTCGGCCTGCCCCGTCAAGGCCTACACCAAGACCCCCGAGGGGTCGGTCCTCTACAACGCGGACGTCTGTTTCGGCTGCCGCTACTGCATGGTCGCGTGCCCCTTCTCCGTGCCGGCCTACGATTACGAGAGCGCCCTGGAGCCAAAGATCGTCAAGTGCACGCTCTGCCACGGGAGGATCAGCAAGGGGGGCGTCCCGGCGTGCGCCGAGGCCTGCCCCGCCGGCGCCGTCACCTTCGGGAAGAGGAGCGACCTGGTCAAGCTCGCCAGGAACAAGATCCGGAAGAGCCCGGACCGGTACCTGGATCATATCTACGGGGAGTACGAGGTCGGGGGGACAAGCTGGATGTACATCTCCGGCGTCCCGTTCGACCAGATGGACTACCCGACGACCCTGCCGGAAAAGCCCCTCGTCGAGCAGGCGAAAGGGTTCCTCTCCGCCGTACCCCTGGTTCTCACCATCTGGCCGGCGCTCCTGACGATGTGCTACGCAGCAACGCGGAACAAGGAGGATAAGGAATGAACAACGAACTCATCGCCAAGGAGGAGAGCTTCCCCGCGCGTTTCGCCGACAAGCTGCTGATGGGGATGCCCCTGTCCGAATACGCGAGGACGCTCATCACGCCGTTCAACGTCGTGGCCATGCTCATCCTGTGCATCGGGTTCCCGCTCATCGGCATCCGGTTCGCGCACGGCCTCGCCTCCGTCACCCACGCCTCGAACGAGTATCCCTGGAGCATCCTGTTAGGGTGGGGCCTCTTCTCCGGCGTGCCCCTCTCCGCGACCGGCTACGTGATCGCGACGACGGTGTACATCCTGGGATACAAGCAATATCATTCCCTGGTGAGGCTCGGCGTCCTGACCGGCTTCATGGGGTACCTGTTCGCGGTCATCTACCTGCTGATCGACATCGGCCGTCCCTGGAGGATCTACTACCCCATGGCGGTTTCCTTCGGCCCCACCTCCGTCCTCTTCCTCGTCGCGTGGCACGTGGCCACCTATCTCACGGTCCAGCTGCTGGAGTTCAGCCCCGCGATCCTGGAGTGGATCCATTCGAGAAGGGTCCGGAAGTGGGCGATCATGATGACCGTCGCCATGACGATCGCCGGCGTGATCCTTTCGACTCTTCACCAGTCGGCCCTCAGCGCCCTGTACCTCCTCGCGCCCGGGAAGGTCCACCCGCTCTGGTATTCCCCCTTCCTCCCCGTGTTCGCCTTCATCTCCAGCATCTTCGCGGGCATGTGCATGGTGATCGCCGTGAGCACGGTGTGCGCCCGGTGGCTCAGGGAACGGTGCGACCAGGCGTTCCTGGGGAGCCTCGACAAGCTGACCGTCGGCCTCGGGAAGGCGGCCTGCATCGTCATGTTCGTCTATTTCATGCTGAAGGTCATCGGGGTGGCCCACGACGACAACTGGCCGCTCCTGGGCAGCCGGTACGGGTACTGGTTCCTCGTCGAGATCCTTCTCTTCGTGCTCGCCCCGATCGTCGTCCTGACCGTCGGCGTGAAGAAAGGCAACGCCACCATCGTCCGGTGGGGGGCCTTTTACGCCCTCGCGGGGGTCATCCTGAACCGGCTCAACATCTCGATCCTCACGTTCAACTGGAACCTCCCGACCCACTTTCACGATATAGTCCCTCCGATGAGAGAGATGTTCATCGTGCTGTCCATCATCACGTTCCACATCCTGCTGTTCCGCTGGATCCTGAACCGGATGCCGGTCCTCCGGGAGCATCCCGACTACCCGGATGGGCATTGACG
>CAYILU010000045.1:3109-8747 GCA_964364235.1 uncultured bacterium
AACTTCCGGAGCCGGCGGGACTACACCATCGCCGCCTCGGAGAGCTGCCGCAGGTGCCATTTCGACAAGTACACGAAGACCCTGGACAGCGTCCACTACACCATGCTCAGCCAGGGGAACCTGAAGGCGCCCGTCTGCAACGACTGCCACGGCTCCCACGCGATTCCCCACATCACCCGCGGCGTAAAGGGAAGGACGATGACGACGCAGAAATGCCGGCAGTGCCACCCGGAGATCTACGCGGTGTACGCGAAGAGCGTGCACGGGAACGCCCTCTTCAACGAGCAGAACCAGGACGTGCCGATCTGCATCGATTGCCACACGGCGCACGACACCGAGAACCCCCTCACGCTGGAATACCACGAAAAGATCCCCCAGATGTGCGGGAACTGCCACGCGAACCCGGCGGTCGTCAGCAAGTACGGGCTCTCCACGGAAGTGCTCAAGGCCTACCTGTCCGATTTCCACGGGGTCACCCTGGGGCTGTACCGGAAGCAGAGGGAGGAGGGGCTCTACAAACCGGCGAGGCCGATCGCCGTCTGCACGGACTGCCACGGCACGCACAACATCACCAGCGCCGTCAGCTCGGATCCCGCCTACGTGAAGGCCAACCTCGTGAAACGGTGCCAGAAGTGCCACAAGGACGCCAGCAACAACTTCCCGGACGCCTGGCTTTCCCACTACAAGCCTTCGCTGTCGAAATACCCCTTCATCTTCATCGTCGACACGGCCTACAAGATTTTCATCCCGATCATGGTGGTCGGGCTGATCCTGCAGATCTTCCTGCATATCTGGCGATATGCGGTCAACCGGTGAGGGGATGAAGAAAGGGACGGGAGCGGACATGGAGAAGGGGAAAAAGAAGATCCGGAGGTTCAGCGTTTTCCGGATTTCCGAGCACTGGATGGTGATCCTGACCTCCGTGGTCCTTTTCGCCACCGGGTTGTCCCAGAGGTTCTGGCACATGGAATCCGCCCAGTGGTTCATCCTGAAGATGGGGGGGGTCGACAACGTCCGGTGGGTCCATCGCTACGCGGGCCTCCTGTTTTCCCTCGCGCTGATCCTGCACGTGGCCGTCGCGACCGGGAGGGTCTTGAGGCGAAAATGGAGCCCGTCGATGATGATCAGGAGGGAGGATTTCCGGGACGCCATCCACAACATGAGGTATTACTTCGGCCTGGAAAACCATCCCGCCCGCTGCGACCGGTACGATTACATGGAGAAGTTCGAGTACTGGACGATCCTCGTGGGCGGGGTCCTGATGACCGCGACGGGCGCCGTCCTGTGGCTGCCGACCCTCTTCACCCGCATCCTTCCCGGGGAGGTCATCCCCGCCGCGAAGGCGCTGCACTCCAACGAAGCCCTGGTGATCTTCCTCATCAACGCCATCTGGCACATCTACAACTCGATCTTCAGCCCGGAGGTTTTCCCCCTCGACACGAGCATCTTCACGGGGTACATCTCCCGGGAGCGGATGCTTCGGGAGCACCCGATCGAGCTTGCCGCGATCGAGGGGGTGGACCTGGAGGAACTGCTGAAAAGCGGGAAAAAGGAGACGGGCGGCGTGAAAAGCGGCCCGGCCCCCGCCCCAGGCGTTACCGGTTGACGGCGCTTGCCCGCAGCCTATAGATTATCGGTCTGATGAAGAAAAGGATCATCATCCTGCTGATCCTGAACATGAGCATCATCCTGGTCAGCCTCGGCGTCATCAGCTACCTCAGCGTCAACGCCAGCATCGCGAGATCCATGGAAAACCGGCTCGCCCTGGCGAACATCATCGGGAAATACATCGATTACGTCCTCGAGAGCAACCTGAAGAGGCTCTACGACATCTCCCTGTCGGGCAAGATCGACTTCGAGGATAAAAACTGGGAGCCGGAGAGGAAAGCCGTAAAGGCGGCCTTCGAGTATTCGATCTTCACCGAGCGGATCTTTCTCATGGACCGGCAGGGCAACGTAGTGCTCGGCTACCCGCACACCGAGGAGGAGCGGGTGAACCTGTCCAGCATCCCGTACGTGAGCAAGACGCTCGCGGAGCTGAAGCCCACCATCTCGGACGTCTACACGTTGACCCCCACGCGGCGGAAGATCATCCTGGCCCTTGTCCCGCTGAAGAACCGGGACGGGGAGGTGGTCGGCCTCGCGGGAGGGGAGATCGACCCCACGAACTACCTCCTCGCGCAGATCATCAAGACGATCCCCACCGGGCCGGACACCTACATCGAGCTCGTCGACAGCCACGGGGTCATCATCGCGTCCAACGACCCGAGGCGGATCCTCACCTGCAGCGAGCGGTACAAGTTCCTGCGCGGCCTCATCGATGAAAAAAAAGGGGCGGTGCTCAACTGCCACCGGTGCAAGGAACCCCCGAGCGACACCAGGAGGGAGAAGGACATGCTGGCCTTCGCACCCCTCTCCATGGCCCCGTGGGGGATCATCGTGCGGGACCCCGAGGAAACCGTGTTCCTGCCGTCCATCAGCCTGCGCAAGGGGTTCCTCGTCCTGAGCGTGATCTCCATCGTCACGGCCTCGCTCCTCGCCATCGGCCTCTCCCGGAGCATCGTGAGGCCGGTCCGCTCCCTCATCACCGCCACCCAGAAGATCGCCCGCGGGAACCTCTCGGACCCCATCGAGGTCACGACCAGGGACGAGATCGGCACCTTGAGCCAGAGCTTCGACGAGATGAGGATCAGGCTCGCCGAATCGCTGGAGAGCATCCAGAAATACAGCGTCGAGCTGGAGAGCCGGGTCGCGGATAGGACGAAGGAGCTCAACCGCAGCAAGGAGAAGCTGGCGACCCTCCTGCGGGAGATCATCGGCGCCGAGGAGGAGGAGAGGAAGAGGATCGCCCGGGAGCTGCACGACGACACGAGCCAGTCGCTGAACGCGATCCTGATCTCGCTGGATTCCGTCGTCATGCATTTCCCCGAGTACGACCCCATCCGGAAGCAGCTTGCGCAGATCCGGGAGCAGTGCATGTCGATGCTCAAAGGGCTCCACAACATGATCAAGGACCTTCGACCCCCGATCCTGGACGACCTCGGCCTGGAGTCCGCGATCAAGTGGGTCCTCGAGAAGCACGTCGGCGAGAAGGGGATCCGCTACTCCTTCGACACGAGCGGAAGCGGCGAGGAACTGAAGGCCCGCGCCCGGGGGGTGCTGGACTACCCGAAGATCGAGCTCGTCCTGTTCCGGGTGGCCCAGGAGTCCATCATCAACATCAGCAAGCACGCGGAGGCCCATAACGTCCTCGTTTCTGTTACATTCGGGGAGTCGGGCATCGGGATGGCGATCGAGGACGACGGGAAGGGGTTCGACGTGCAGAAGGTGCTCGAACCCGCGAAGAAGGGGGAGCGCAGGGGGCTTGGTCTTTTAGGGATGGAGGAGCGGATCGGCCTCCTGGACGGCAAGCTGACGATCCGGTCGGAGCCGGGGAAGGGGACGAGGATCGACGTTCACGTGCCGATCCCGGCCTGATGCCGGCCGGAAGGGACCCTTAAGGGGCCCCGGGGGAAGAGATGCCGAAGGTAAAGATCCTGGTGGTGGACGACCACGCCCTCGTGCGGGAAGGGATCATCGCGATCCTGAAGCGTCACGACGACATCGAGGTCCTGGCCGAGGCCTCCGACGGGATCGAGGCCATCCAGAAGGCGGCGAAGCTCAGGCCCGACATCGTCCTGCTGGACATCGCGATGCCCGGCCTGGGGGGACTCGAGGCTACGCTCGAGATCAAGAAGACGAACCCCGACATCAAGATCCTCATCCTGAGCCAGTACGACGACAGGGAATACGTGAGCCGGCTGATCAAGGCGGGGGTCTCGGGGTACATCCTCAAGCACGCCGTGGGGACCGACCTCATCTCTTCCATCCGGGCCGTGGCGAGAGGGGAGTTCTACCTGTACTCGGCGATCGCATCCTCCGTGATCGGCGATTACCTGAGCAAGGGGGAGGCCGCCGCCGCGGAGGACCCCTACGAAAGGCTGACGGACCGGGAGAAGCAGGTGCTGAAGCTGATCGCGGAAGGGCACACGCACAAGGACATCGCGAACCTTCTCGACATCAGCGTGAAGACCGTCATCTCCCACTACACGAACTTCCAGGAGAAGCTGGACATCCGGACGCGGACGGGCCTGATCAAGTTCGCCATCCAGAGAGGGATCGTGAAGTAGGGGGCGGCCGTGCGCTATGGCAGCGGCTTCCCGGACTTCTGAAGGATCGTCTCCCACAGGTCGGCGTGCCCCTCCTCCTGGGTGACGATCTCCTCCATCATCAGGCGGGTCGTGGAGTCCCCGAGGTCGGCGCACAGCTTGATGACCTGCTTGTAGAACCCGATCGCCTCGTACTCGGCCGCGAGGTCGTCCTGCATCATCTTCTTGAGGTCCCCGCCCTTCTTGACCGGCGCGGGCCGGGTGGAGGGGTCCCCCTCGAGGAAGTTGATGCGCTCGGCGACGCGCCCGGCGTGCTTCATCTCGTCCATGGCGGTCTTCTGGAACAGGGGGAGGATCGAGGCGCTCTCGAGTCCCTCGCCCGTCCAGTGGTGGTGGAGGTATTGCAGGATGGCGCCGATTTCGAGCTCCAGGACCTTGTTCAACGCCTCGATGATCTTCGGGTTCCCTTTCATTTGAGGCACCTCCGGTTCGGATGGCGGGAAAGGGGCCCTTCGCGGCCCCTCGAGTCTTCGACTGATGGTGCTATGATAACAACCGGACCGCGTGGCGGCGACGGTTATTAACGAGGAACGCGGGACGGGATTTGCCATTGACCCCCCGCGGGCAGGTTTGTATAATCCTCGTTTGCCGTTTGTCCCGGTGGTGAGTGTAGCTCAGTTGGCAGAGCACCAGGTTGTGGCCCTGGTGGCCGCGGGTTCAATCCCCGTCACTCACCCCATTTTCCTTGAGGTGACTTCGCCCGGCGGCCAGGGTAGTCGATGGCGGGCGGTTGGACGTTTTTCACCGAAGGGCGCCTGTAGCTCAGGGGATAGAGCACCGGCCTCCGGAGCCGGGTGCGGAGGTTCGATTCCTCCCAGGCGCGCCATGTTCTTTAAAATTGCGCTCATGGAATCGAACCGGAGCCGAGCGCGCCATGTTCTTTCACAGCGTGGGCCATTAGCTCAACCCGGCAGAGCAGCTGACTCTTAATCAGGAGGTTGAAGGTTCGAATCCTTCATGGCCCACCAGCAAAATCAAGGGGTTAGGTCGCATTGGCCTAACCCCTTTTCCGGATCGTAGGTCACCACGGCCAGGGGAGGATTCGCTGTGACCTTGGCATCCTTGACTCCGTCGAGACGGGTGAGGCTCTTTTTCACCGTCACGGCGCAGGCGTCGCACGTGATGTTCTGAACCGACAATGTCACCTGCCGCATGGCCGTTGATCTGCCGTTTTCTCCCGCGAATGCATAGGGGATGATGTAAGGCAGGAGAAGCAGCCCCACACAGCAGATGGAGGCCCCCACCGCCGAGACGACGGCTCCGACGAGTCCCCATCTGGGTCCGATGCCTTTTCGCTCCTCGATATCTGTGTTCATTTCCTTGCTCCTTTCCCGTGCCCGACCGGCCCTTCACGGGAGGGTGTAAAGGTGGGAGGAGCCGCCGTAGCATCTTTTCCGAATGCTGCGGCAGCTCCCAGGGAAGGTCTCGTT
>CAYILU010000045.1:8757-9332 GCA_964364235.1 uncultured bacterium
CATGTTCTTCGGGTCGCCGGAAGGGTGATAGGCGAGCTCGATCAATTGCCATTTCGTGAAATCCGTTGAGCCGATCGTCGCGGAGTAACTTGCATTCCCCTTGTCGTCGCTCTTGAAAGAGTAGTCGCCCTCTCCAAGGCCTGCCATGTCCATCTTCGGCTTCATGTTGACCAGCCAGACCGTGTAGACCGAATTCGGTTTCAGGCCCTTTGCGGTGACGGTGACCCCTTTCTGGTCACCCCCCTTATCCACGATTACGGCCTCCCCCGAAGCCCCTTTCCCCGCCTTGTCGGCTTTCAGGGCGGCCTTCTGTTCCCCTGCCGCCATGGCGAGCCCGGTAAAGAGTGTAAAGACGACAACCAACAGCGAACTTATAACCTTACGTTTCGCTTGCATGTCGAACCTCCCAACCGGATTGGCAATATCCGGTCCCTGTTGATAGGTCGATCGAACCCCGGGATCCTTACACCGGGACGGAGGAATCCCGGCGAGGACAAGCGCCGACCGGCGATCGTTTCTGACGGACATGGCGAACCTCGGTCCCCGGTCCATTCCCCCGCGGATCCTGCCGCCGG
>CAYILU010000046.1:0-9283 GCA_964364235.1 uncultured bacterium
CGGAGAAAGAGCGCCTTGCCCGAATCGAGCGCTTTCAGGGGGATCTTCACCACGTTCGAGGTCTCGACCACGCCGGCCGCCTTCGCATTCTCTTCGGGAGATTTACTGAAAATGCCATCGAACAGGCCCGCCTGCGCAACGGCTACAATTCCGGCAAGGAGAAGAATTCCCATCCCGATGCTCCAACGAATCTTTCCTTCAAGCTCCCTGACTTTTCCCATCCTTACTTATCCTCCTTGTCCACCCTTACGGGTCGATGTGCCGCCGGGGTTAATGCACCGCCCATGCCATTCGCGCGACAAAAGCGAACACCCCATTAAAAACAGCCGGTTATACAAAGAGGGAAAATCCATCCACGTACCGGAAGAAACGAGACCGGAGAATATTCTTCAAAGCGATGGAGATTATTCGGCGGTTTCGCGCAGGTTTCTTTGTAAGGTCTCCCGCCGGATCCCGTATTTCTCAAGCCGGTATACAAGGACATGCCTCGGGATGCGAAGGTACGCGGCCGTCTGCGTCATGTTCCCCTTGTTCCGCTTCAAGGCCCGATCGATTACCTTCTTCTCCAGATCGACGAGGGAAAGTCCCTCCGGGGGCATGGGCGGCCATTCGTCGAGCAGGATCACCATCCGCTCGCAGGCGTTCTTGAGCTCCCGCACCTCCTCGGCGAGACGTTGCCGCTCGAGAGCCTTGCCCACAACCAAGAGGATCTGCTCCCGATGAAACGGCTTTCCGATGAAATCGTAAGCTCCCTCCTTCATCGCTTCGACGGCCGTCTCCACGTTTCCGAATGCAGTGATCACGAGAACGGGGATCTCCGGTGCCTGCTTGTGAATCCGCTTCAATACCTCGATCCCGGAAATTCCGGGCAACTTGACGTCGGTGACGACCAGGTCAAACTTCCAGGCGGAAAACAGCGAAAGACCTTCTTGTCCGTCGGACGCCGGCGTGACCTCATACCCCGCCTTCCGGAGATTGAAGAGGGCCACTTCCCGGCCCGCCCGGTCGTCGTCGATGAAAAGGATATGCGCGCACATGGAGCGATCGGTCGACTACTTAACCGTATAGGCGAATGTTGTTGTCGGCCACCACAATGAAAACAACCGCAAACAGCGCTTTCGCCCAATCCCTCGATCTCATCGCAACGTCCCTCCTTTCCCGTCCGATGGATTTTTTTGGCCCCGCCCTCCGGGATCCTTTTGGCAATCGATGGCGACATTGACAGTGAAAGCACAAGGCATGCCATGGCGTATCATTTTAAAAACCAATGTCTTTTGAGGAAGTTATAAAAAAACCGGAGATCAGGCGGGACCCGGATCGAGGATTTTCTGAAAGCGATCGAAGACTATTATCCAGCGCACAGACTATTCTTCATGCACAGGACTAATCCCTAAATTTCCCGTGGCAGGAGGCGCAGACCTCCAGGATCCTCCCGTAGGCGATGCCTGCCTTGGGCAGGTCACCGGCTTGGAGGGTCGCCTGAAGGCCCTTCGCCCTCTTCTCCATCTCCACGTACAATCCGTGGAACTCCTTCGCACGGCAGCTCGATTCGGCCTGAAGAATAGCCTGTAATTCTTCAAGACTATTCTCCTCTCTCGAACCGCCGTTGTCCCCTCTTCCGAATGATATTACCGCAAGCCACTTGATATTTAAGGTTTAACCGTCGAATAGCTCCATGGCACGCCCGGTGCATGGAAAACAGGACAAGACTGCCGTCCGTGACAGGAGGACACAAGGGAGAATGAGCAATAACGGAAGCTGTTCCGACGGTCGCAGGAGTCATGGCGGTGACTCGGAGTCCGGCGAGCGGAAAGGAGCCCTCCGCACGCCGGACCGCCGGGACCTACCTGTGGCGGGTGACCCTTGGAATGCTTATGGGTAGAGGCTCCCTGTGGTTGCAATCAGGCCCCTCCGCACCGGAAGCGGTGCCGTTGCAGGCGGAAGAGGAATAACGATCAAGGGGGGGGACATGAGGATCGTCACGGTGTACCGGGTGGATTACGTTAAGAAGACAAGGGTTCAGATCGGCTGGGTCGAGGAGCGGAGAAAGAAGGATCGGGGCGGCAACCTCCTTGGCCTGCTCAGGCTCGCGCGAAAGATCTACGGCACAGGCCCGGATGACGCCATCCACATCACCGTTGACAGCCGGGAGGCACGGCGGGCCTACATGGAGCGGCTGGCGGGATAAGGCCTTGGTCTAACGAAACGGAAGGAAGTCCTGCACGCCTGCGAGCACGTTCGCAAATTACAGGGGAAAGCCGCGTAGGGAACAACGGGGTCATGGCCGCGCGGACGATGGGAGGCTGACCTTCGGGGAGAAAAGGAAGCCCCTGGAATCAGCCTCCCCTATCCTTCCTGCCGTCCCGCTATTTGTCGTGAGGCACGTATCCGGTCGACTTAATAAATAGTAGAGTACCGGGTCAAAACCGGATCAAGGCCTCCTGCCTGCGGGCTTCAACATCATCAATGGCAATCTGTAACGCATCCTCCAGGGATGACGCAAATGTTTTCCTTGCCAGGCGCAACAGTCCGATAAGGTTGTCTCCCCGCTCGTTCTTCCTCCGCTCCGCCACCCATCCGATCGGTGTCCAGTTTTTCCGGACGCTGTCCACGCGGTACACGGTAATGGTTTCCATCTCCCCTCCTTTCCCTTGTGATAGCCGCCCCTATGGCTTTCCCCGGCTTCGGTCATCGGTTAACTGCCTGGTCGTTTTGGTGACAAGTGAAAGCAAAAGGCATGCCATGGCTTGCCGGTTTCCAAAACCAACGTTTTATCAACAAATTATAATATATTCCGGGGATCAGGTGTGGCATGGAGAAAGGATTTTCTGAATCCGGCCGAAGACTATTATCCGGCGCGCAGACTATTCTTCATGCATATGTGTTCTCCATGTGAGGACGTGGCACACCTTGCTATGGAAAGTTGATGTGGAAAGTTGATGTGGCAACCGACCGGACCATCCGTTATAATCGGTGGCCATGATCCTCGTCGCAAACACCCGCAGAAAGGTCGTGGCGCTGCTCCTTTCCGTCACGTTCCTCGCAATGGCGGTTCCGGGAGCGACGGCGGATGCCTGCTGCGGCCATTCGCCGCAAGCGTCGCTCAGGCTCCCGCCGGGCGTCCTTCCCGCACTCGAAAAGGATGGCGCCGACAGGGGAGAGAATCCCCCCTCTCCGGAGACGGACTGTTGCATCTGCTGCCCGGTGGAATTCGGCGCCGCATTCGTTTCCATGCCTCGGCCTCCCGACGTTTCACAGTGGTCGATCGCGTCCGCCGGGACAACACCCGATTCCGGCCACCGGTCGGAAATCTTCCGCCCCCCGCTCGTCTGACCCTCCCGTAGCCGTTTCCCCGTAGTTCCCGCTTCGCTTACGGACGACAGACACGGCGGTGTCGTTACCGCCGCGGAGGTGTGCCTTGAACGCATCCGGATTCCTCATGCGCCTGCCGGGCGTATTCGCCCTGGCTCAGGCGTTCCTGACCGTTTTCCTGTTTCCAGGGCTCGGGACGGCCGCCACGGATCCGGCCATCACCTTGCCGCAGGCGGTGGCGATCGCGTTTCAGAAGAATCCCGATCTCGCCGCATTTCCGTTCGAGATCCGGGGCGCGGAAGGACGCGTATTGCAGGCTTCCCTGCGCCCGAACCCGGAAGTGGAGGTCGAGCTCGCCGGATTCGGCGGGGACCTTCCGGGGACCCGGCGTTCCGAGGCCACGCTCGGAGTCACCCAGCCCCTGGAGCTCGGCGGGAAGCGTCCGGCAAGAACACGGAAAGCCTCGGCGGAGGTGGAAGTCCTCCGCCGGGATTACGAAAGCCTCAGTCTGAATGTGGTCGCCGGGACCAGACGTGCGTTCATCACCCTCCTGGGTGCGCAGAAACGGCTGGAGCTGACGCAGGAGGCGCACCGGATCGCCTCCCTGCTTGCCTCTACCGTCCACGAGCGGGTTGTGGCCGGGGCCGTTTCCCCGATCGAGGAGACGCGTGCCAAAGTGGCTTTGTCCATAGCAACGACGGACGTGGAGCGCGCCGCACGGGATGTGGAGGAGGCGCGCCGGGGGCTGGCCGCGGCGATCGGGGAGACGACCCCTTCCTTCGGATCGGCATCGGGCGAGCTGCGGGATGACTTTCCCGTCCCCGAGCTGAGACTCCTTGAGTCCAGGGTTGCGGAGAATCCCGATCTCGCGCGATGGGGTCCGGAAAGGAGCCGCCGGGACGCCGCCCTGGCCGCGGAGCGGACGCTGGCCATTCCGAACCTGTCATTGTCGGCATCTTATCGCCGAATCGAAGAGGATTCGGAGAACGCTTTCGTGGCGGGATTTTCCGTTCCCCTCCCGCTCTTCAACAGGAACCAGGGCGCAATCCGTGAAGCGGAGGCGGCAGTTTCCAGGGCTTCGCTGGAGCGCCGCTCGGCCGAGGTGAAGCTTCGCGCGCAACTGGCCCAGAGACATGCCGTGATGACGGCCGCCGCCCGGGAGGCAAAGGCGCTTCGGGAGGAGGCGCTCTCCGGCGCGCAGAGCGCCTACGACGCGGTGAGCGAAGGGTACCGGCTCGGGAAGTTCCGGTACCTGGACGTGCTGGACGCAGGGAAAGCGTTGATCGAGACGAAGCTGCGCCATGTGGACGCCCTGGTGAGCATGAACCTGGCCCGGGCGGACGTGGAGCGGCTGATCACACAACCTTTGGAGCCGGGAAAGATCATCCCGGCGGAACGATAGGAGAGACCGGGATGGAACGCAGGAAAATCACCCGTTTTGGAATCCCGATCGGAATCGCCGGGCTGGTCGCCCTTGTCGCCGCCGGCGTCGTCTTCAGCCGCACCGGAAAGGGGACGCCTGCGCCTGGCGCCGCGGAGGCGAGCCGTCCGGGCAAGGATGCCCGCAAAAGCGGGAATGGCCGGGAAGAAGGGCACAGCCACGAAGGAGAACCGGGGAAGGAAAAATCCGACCTGGACCGCCCCGTGGAGGAGATGTGGGCCGCGAAGTGCGAGCACGACATCCTCCAGCACGCCTGCGACGAGTGCAGGTACGAGATCGGGGCCGTGAAGCTTGCATCGAGCGTCGTCTCCGAAAAAGGGAAAGCCGGTCTCGTGGGAACGGCGACGGCGGGAGGCATTTCGTACTCGGAATCGCGGACATTTCCTGGAGAGGTAAAGCGTTCCGAGGGAAAGACCGTGCACGTCACCTCCCCTCTGCCGGGCCAGGTCCGGAAGGTTTTCGCCGACATCGGCGCTCGCGTCGGCGCGGGCGATTCTCTTCTCGAGATCGACAGCCACGAGATGCACGAAGCCAGGGGCGACTACCTGAAGAAGGAGGCGTCCCGGGGCCTGGCAAGGAAGACGGCGGAGCGGGAGGCAAAGCTCTTCGAGAAGAAGATCGCTGCCGAGGCGGAAGTGCTGGAAGCGCGGGCCAGGCTCTCCGAAGCGGAAGTCGAGTCGGCCAACGCCCGGGCGAGGCTCCTGCGGCTGGGGGTCCCGGAAGCCGAGATCGCCGCCATCGAGCACAAGTCCCTGGACAGGATGACGGGGATCCTTACGGTCCGCGCCCCCCATGGGGGTGTGGTGCTTGAGCGCCACGTGAACCAGGGAGAGCGCGTCGAGCCGGGCAAGGACCTTTTCCTCATATCCGACCTCTCCGAGGTCTGGGTGTGGGCCGACCTACGGGATGAGGACGTCCCTGCCGTGGCGAAAAGAGCCGACGGGGGCGGGGGGAAGATCCCCGCCCTGGTGCGGGCCCCGGGAGGAAAGGAGTACCGGGGGGTTCTCGACATCGTCTCCGGAACGATGAGCGAGGAGACCCGTACGGTGAAGGCGCGCATCGTCGTCTCCAACCCGGACGGGCTGCTGCGCCCCGGGATGTTCGTCACCGTCAGGCTTCTTTTTTCGGAAGGAGGGTCCGTGCTGGCGGTGCCGAAGGTCGCGGTCCTTTCGGACGAGGGGCGGCCGTTCGTCTTTGTGCACAAGGAGGGCGAATACTGGATCCGCCGGCCCGTGAAGCTGGGCCATAGCCTGGGCGACATGGTGGAGATCCGGAGCGGCATCGTCCGGGGTCAGAAGATCATCGCCGACGGATCGTTTCTCCTGAAATCCGACGTCCTGCGCAGGAAGATGGGCGCCGGGTGCGCGGAATAGGGGGGAAGCGATGAGGCCATTCATCGAATTCATTCTTCGCCGGCGGGCGCTCGTCCTCGCCCTGACCGGCATCCTTGTGATCGGCGGGTTAATTGCATGGACGAGGCTCCCCATCGACGCGTTTCCCGATGTGACCAACGTGCAGGTCATGATCCTGGCCGAGGCCCCTGGGCTTTCCGCGGTGGACGTGGAGCAGCAGGTGACGTGGCCCATCGAGCAGCAGATGGGGGGCGTCCCGAAGGTCACCCAGGTCCGCTCACTCTCCAAGGCGGGGTTGTCCCAGGTCGTGGTCGTCTTCCGGGACGACACGGACATCTACTTTGCCCGCCAGCAGGTCTTCGAGCGGCTGCAGGCCGCGAAGGACAGCCTGCCCTCTTCCGTTTCCCCGGAACTGGGGCCCATCAGCACCGGCCTGGGGGAAATTTTCCAATACACCCTGGAGGGGGAGAATCTCTCCCCGATGGAGTTGCGGACGATCCAGGACTACATCGTCGCGCCCCAGCTCAAACCTATCCCCGGCGTCAACGAGGTGAACAGCTTCGGCGGGTTCGTCCGGCAATACCAGGTCCTGGTGCGGCCGGACGCGCTGGTGAAATACAAGATGACCCTTCGCGAGGTCGTGGAAGCGCTGGGGAGGAACAACGCCAACGCCGCGGGCGGGTTCATCGTGCGGGGGTGGGAGCAGACCTACATCCGGGGCGTGGGGCTCCTGAAAGGCCCGGAAGACATAAAAGGCGTGGTGCTCAAGGCGAAGGACGGAACCCCCGTTCATGTTCATGACGTCGCCGACGTCGTCGTCGGGCCGCAGCCCCGGCAGGGATCGGTGACCCGCGACGGGAAGGGCGAGGTCGTCGCCGGGATGGTCATCATGCTCCGGGGGGAGAACTCGAAGGACGTCGTCTCGCGCGTCAAGGAGGCGATCCCGAAGATACGGAAGAGCCTGCCCGAAGGGGCGCGCCTTTCCGTCTTCTACGACAGGACCTCCCTCATCGAGGCGTGCATCAAGACCGTGGTCGATGCGCTGCTGGAAGGCGGCATCTTCGTCATCCTCGTGCTTTTCCTTTTCGTGGCCGAATTCCGCACGGCCCTCATCGTCCTGGCTTCGCTGCCCCTGACATTCCTCTCCACCTTCCTCGTGATGGGATGGGCGGGGCTCACCTCGAACCTGATGAGCCTCGGGGGCCTGGCCTTCTCCGTCGGCATGGTGGTGGACGCCTCCATCGTCATCGTGGAGAACGTGAGGCGCCATTTCGCTTCGCGGCGCGACCCGGCCATGAAGCGCCAGGTGACGGCGCATGCCGTCGTCGAGGTGGCCCGGCCCGTGGCCTTCTCCGTCCTCATCATCGGCATCGTCCTGGTGCCCCTCTTCGCCCTCCAGGGGATCGAGGGGAAGATGTTCGCTCCCATGGCATTGACCATGATCTTCGCGATGCTCACCTCGCTCATCGTGGCGCTCACCGTCATCCCGGTCCTCTCCGGGATGATCCTCAGGCAGGCGGAGGAGAAGGAGTTCGGGTTCGTGCGGCGGTTCCACCACGGGTATCTCGACGTCCTTCGCGCCGCGAGAAGGAACCGGAAGATCACCTTCGCCGTCTCGCTCGCCGCCCTCGTCGCGGCGGGCGCAGCCTCCACGCGGATCGGGACCGAGTTCATGCCGCCGCTGGACGAAGGGGCCATCGTCGTAAACGTCATGAAGCTCCCCAACGCCTCCCTGGAGGGATCGGTCGCCGTGGGCGACTTCATGGAAAAGCGGCTCCGGGCATTCCCCGAGGTGGAGACGGTGGTCTGCAAGACGGGCCGCGCCGAGATCTCCGAGGACCCGATGGGCCCGGAGCAGACCGACGTCTTCATCATGCTCAAGCCCCGCAAGGCGTGGAAGACGGGGCGGACCAAGGCCCAGCTGGTGGAGGCCGTCAACAGGGAGCTGTCGGCCATCCCCGGCATCCGGCTCTCGTTCTCCCAGCCCATCGCCCTCAGGGTCAACGAACTGATCTCGGGGGTCAAGAGCGACCTTGCGGTCAAGGTCTACGGGTCCGACCTGGAGAAGATCAGGGGCTACGCGGACCGCATCGCCGGAACGCTCTCGGCCATCCGGGGCGCGAGGGACGTGAAGGTCGAGCAGGTCTCGGGGATGGACCAGATCGAAGCGACCTATGACCGGGCCGGGATGGCCCGGTACGGCATCAACGTCTCCGATGTGAACGAGGCGATCGAGACCGCCATGGCCGGAAAGGAGGCCACCCGCATCGTCGACGGGCAGATGCGCATCGCGACGGTGGTCCGGTTCCCCGCCGTGGAGCGCATGGACGTCTCCTCTCTCGGGGGTCTGCTCATCCCCGGGGAAGGAAGCTTGAGGATCCCGCTCGGACGCCTGGCCAGGATCGAAACGCTGGAGAGCCCCGCCCAGATCAGCCGGGAGAAGGGGATGCGCCGGGTCGCCGCCGAGGTCAACGTCCGCGGGAGGGACCTGGGCGGGTTCGTGGCGGAAGCGAAGATAAAACTCGCATCGATCGAAAAGGAGCTTCCGCCCGGGTATTTCCTCGAGTACGGCGGCCAGTTCGAGAACCAGCAGCGGGCGATGCGGCGGCTTTCCGTGGTGGTGCCGATCGCTCTCGCGCTCATCCTGTTCCTCCTCTACCTCGCCCTCGGGTCGATCCGGGACTCCCTGCTGGTCATCCTAAACCTCCCCTTCGCGCTGGTGGGCGGCGTCATCGCCGTGTGGCTGTTCGGGATGCACCTGTCCGTCTCCGCGGCCGTGGCGTTCATAGTCCTGCTGGGGATCGCCGTCCAGAACGGCGTGGTGCTGTTCGCCTTCCTCCGCCAGCTGCGGGAGGAGGGAAAGAGCGTCGAGGAAACGGTTATGACGGGCTGCGACCTGCGGTTCCGTCCGCTCCTGATGACCGCGCTCACCAGTTTCATCGGCCATCTTCCGATGCTCTATTCGACAGGCTCCGGGGCGGACATACAGAAACCGCTTGCGGTGGTCGTGATGGGGGGGCTGATCACCTCGACGCTGCTCACCCTGATCGTGCTGCCGACGATCTACGACTGGCTCGAAACCCGGGCGGAGGCCCGTTCGCAAGTGGAGACAACGTAACGGGGAATGCGGATCGGCGTTCATTCCCCGGGCGGTTTCGGAGCCTCCCGCCCGACCACG
>CAYILU010000047.1:0-9275 GCA_964364235.1 uncultured bacterium
CGTTTTGCGGGGCCGATTGGGCGCTGGGAAGGGGGGGCGCCGGCGATGGTTTCCGCGAAGTCGAGGGAGGGGATCGACCGGCTTTGGGGGGATATACGATCGACTTTTTCCGCTTGATAGTTTTACAATATGAAGGTATCTTTTCGTAGTTTTTACGCCGATTGCGCCCCGCCGAAACGGAAGTCACATCATGCAAGTCCGCCGTTCCTTCAGGCGGACGCGGAGGGTACCCCTTGTTCCCCATCGTCGAAAGCAAAGAGATCGCCAAGAACGTGTTTTTCCAGAAAATCCGTGCCCCCCGGGTTGCCCGCAAGAGAAAGGCCGGGCAGTTCCTCATCTTCCGCTTCGGGGAGAGCGGCGAGCGCATTCCCCTGACCATCGTCGACTCCGACCCCGCGGAAGGAACGGTGACGATCATCTTCCAGGTCGTCGGTAAATCGACGGCGGAGTTGTCCCTGGCGAAAGTGGGCGACGCGATCCTGGACGTCGTCGGTCCGCTGGGGCTTCCGACGCACATCGAAAACCTCGGCGTCGTGGTGGGGATCGGCGGGGGCATCGGGACCGCCCCCCTCCTTCCGATTGCGACCTCCTTCAAGCAGGCGGGGAACCGCCTGATCTCGATCGTCGGGGCGCGTACGAAGGACCTCCTCATTCTCGAGGACGAGATGAGGGCGATCTCCGACCGGATCGTCGTGACCACCGACGACGGGTCGTACGCGAAGAAAGGGTTCGTCACAACGGCGCTCCAGGAGCTGATCGACGCGGGCACGAAGATCGACCTCTGCGTCGCGATCGGCCCGGTGCCGATGATGCGGGCGGTGGCCGAGGTGACCCGTCCCCACGGGATCAAGACGGTCGTGAGCCTCAACCCCATCATGGTGGACGCCACGGGGATGTGCGGCGCCTGCCGCGTGACGGTCGGGGGAAAGACGAAGTTCGTCTGCGTGGACGGCCCCGAGTTCGACGGCCACGAGGTCGACTTCAAGGAGCTGGTGATGCGCAACCGCGCCTACCTCCGTGAGGAGAAGGAGGCGATGGACAAGTACCTGCACAAGGCCGGCAAGTGCATGGAGTCGCCTGCCCCCAAGGCGGGCCAGCCCGGCGCCCCGACCCCTGTGACCGCTACGACGGGAGGTGCGAACTGATGGCCGACGCGACCCCGACACCGAGAGCGCCCCGCCCGAAGGTGGGCAGCATCCCCCGGCAGCCGATGCCGGAGCAGCCGCCGGAGGTGCGGATCAAAAACTTCAAGGAAGTCCCGTACGGCCTCACTCCCGACCTCGCGATCCTCGAGGCGTCCCGCTGCATCCAGTGCAAGAACCCCACGTGCGTCGCGGGATGCCCGGTTGCCGTTCAGATCCCCGAGTTCATCGACCTCGTCCGGCAGGGGAAGTTCATCGAGGCGGCCCGAAAGATCAAGGAGACGAACGTGCTCCCCGCGATCTGCGGACGGGTCTGCCCGCAGGAGGAGCAGTGCGAGAAGCCCTGCGTCCTGGGCAAGAAGTACACGCCGGTCGCCGTCGGACGCCTCGAGCGGTTCGTCGCCGACTTCGAGCGGGTGACCGGGAACGTGACGATCCCCGGGATGAAGCCTTCCACGGGGAAGCGGGTGGCGGTCGTGGGGTCCGGTCCCGCGGGCCTCACCGTGGCGGGCGATCTCGTCCAGCTCGGCCACGACGTCACGATCTTCGAGGCCCTGCACAAGCCGGGCGGCGTGCTGATCTACGGGATCCCGGAGTTCCGCCTCCCGAAAGACATCGTCATGTCCGAGGTCGATTACATCAAATCCCTGGGCGTCAAGATCGAGTACAACGTGGTGGTCGGCAAGACCGTCACGATCGACGAACTCCTGACGGAAGAGGGGTTCCACACCGTTTTCATCGGCACGGGCGCCGGCCTTCCGTACTTCATGAACATCCCCGGCGAGAACCTGATCTGCATCTACTCGGCGAACGAGTACCTGACGCGCTCCAATTTGATGAAAGCTTACGTGTTCCCCGAGGCCGACACGCCGATCTACCGCGGAAAGCACGTGGCGGTCGTGGGCGGGGGGAACGTGGCGATGGACTCGGCCCGCACGGCGATGCGGATGGGGGCGGACAAGGTGTACCTCGTCTACCGCCGGTCCAAGAAGGAGATGCCCGCCCGGATCGAGGAGATCCACCACGCCGAGGAGGAGGGGATCGAGTTCCACCTGCTCACCAACCCCCTCCGGTTCTTAGGGAACGAAGAGGGGTTCGTGACCGAGATCGAGTGCCAGAGGATGGAGCTGGGCGAGCCCGACGCCTCGGGCCGGCGCCGCCCGGTTCCCGTCAAGGGCTCCGAGTTCCGGCTCGCCGTGGACACGGTCGTCATGTCGATCGGCAACGGCGCGAACCCGCTTGTCCCGGCCAATACGCCGGGGCTGGACACGAACAAGTGGGGGAACATCCTAGCCGACCAGGAGACGGGAAAGACCAGCAAGAAGGGGATCTTCGCCGGCGGCGACATCGTCATCGGGGCGGCCACCGTCATACTTGCGATGGGCGCGGGCCGCAAGGCGGCGGCGGCCATGCACGAATACATCACGACAGGGGTCTGGTAGGGACCTATCCCCCAAGCATCTCCAGGAACGCCTGGATCCGGATTTTCGTCCGGCCGTCGACGGGGCCGGGCATGTCCGCCTCGAGCGTGAGGACCGGCAGCCCGATCTCCTCGCGAAGGAGGATGTCCTCGATCTGGCGGAAGCAGAACGACTGGACGTAATGCACGATCCCGCGGACGCGCCTGCGGGAAGCCTCCTCACGGATGTCCGAGAGGCGCTGGAAGAAGGAGTACGGGTACGTGTAGCGCAGGTACTGCCCGGTGAGGTTCTCCGACGGACCCGGCATCGCGAACTGACGCTGCACCTCGTTGAAGACGAAGCGCGCGCCCGACTCCTCGAAGAACGCGTGAAGGCCCGAGAGGATCGGCGGCACCCCCACGAACGCAAGGGGGAGGAGGTCCTTCCGCGCCGCCCGGGACCTTGCCTTCGCGAGGAACGCCCGGGCGCGCCTCCCGTAAGTCTCCGGGTCGCCCTCGAAGTCCGAGCAGTTGACCAGCCACAGGTGGTTCTCCTCCCCGGTCACCTTCCCTTCTTCCCAGGTGAGACGGTCGATCTCGTGGACGACGCCGCGGATCGCGTCCAGCCGCTTCTTCCACGATTCGGCCCGGGCGACGTCGGTCCCGAACCGGCCGGCCATCTTGCGGATCTCGATGGAGAGAAGATCGGGGTCCCGGTCGAACGGAAAGGCGAACGGGGAAACGCGCACCCCCCGGTAGGAGAGGACCTCCATCAGCGCCTGGGTGAAGCTGCAGTCCCCCTGGGTTACCGCGATGACGTCCCGGAACCGGCCCTTCCGCGCGATCCCGTAGATCCCCTTGACCCAGCTGCAGCTGTTCCGCGGGAAGCCGTCGGACTCCGCGGCGCGGATGTATTCCAAGGGAGCCCGGGCCGTGATGAACCGGTTGTTGAGGTCGACGGGGGAGTGGCCGCCGGCGAAGAGGATCTCGACCGGGATGGTGGTGGTGAAACCGACGCGCAGGGTCAATCCCCCCGGATGAAGAGGAAGTAGATCAGCACGATCGCGACCACCAAGATGCCCCCGACGAAGAACACCATCTGCTGGTTCACGCCCTCGCTCCCCATTCCCGGGCTCGTGTACCGAACGACGGTGAGGACCCCGCCGACGGCGAAGAGGAGAAGGAGGACGAACGTCCAGCGCCGGAGCACCGCGACGACGAAGACCACAAAGGTTAAGAAAAGCACCCGGGGGTCGGTGGCCAGATCCATGATGTTTGTGCTCGTCAGAAAGTCGATGATATCCTGCATCGGGCCCCCCTTTTCGACGGTGCTTTTATTGACAAGATTACCATAGCGTTTTAAGTTAGGAAAATCAAAGTCTTAGGAGAGCGCGTGGAACAGCCCATAGGAGTGTTCGATTCGGGCGTCGGCGGTTTGACCGTTTTGAGGGAACTGGCGCGGGTGCTCCCCGGCGAGGGGTTTCTCTACCTGGGAGACACGGCGCGCGTCCCGTACGGGACCAAGTCGAGAGAGACCGTCACCCGGTATTCGATCGAGGTCGCCAATCACCTCATCACGCGGCACGACATCAAGATGCTGGTGGTGGCCTGCAACACGGCGTCCTCGCTCGCGCTGCCGGCCTTGCGAAAGATCTACAAGATCCCGGTCGTGGGGATGGTCGACCCCTGCGTGCGGCGCGTCGCCTCCCTCGCGAAAAAGGAGACGATCGGCGTGATCGGGACCGCGGGCACGATCCGGTCCGGGGCTTACGAGGAGGCGCTCCGGCAGGCCGTGCCGAAGGCCCGGGTCACCGCCCGGGCGTGCCCGTTGCTCGTCTCGCTGGCGGAGGAGGGGTGGGCGGAGAAGCCGGTCACCCGCGCCGTGATCGCGGAGTACCTGTCCACGTTCCGGGAGGCCCCGCCGGACGCCCTGATCCTGGGGTGCACGCATTACCCCGTTCTCAAGAAGCCGATCGCCGAGTTCCTCGGGAACGACACGGTTCTCATCGATTCCGGCGAGGAGGCTGCGCGCGTCGTGGACACCCTGGTTTCCGAGAGCGGGATGAAAAGGGGGGGCTGCGCCCCGGAGATCCGTTTCCTGGTCACCGACGACCCGGAGCGCTTCGCCCGCGTGGGGGAGATGTTCTTCGGCCGAAGGATGGATAGCGTGGAGAGGGTGACCTTGTGAGACAATGTTCCGGCAGGGGCGAGGGGTACGGGTCATGACGACGACGCGCGTCCGGATGCTTTCCGGGTTCAACCACAACCTCAAGTACAAGGGGTTAGTGTATCACATCCAGACCGAGGACGGGGGGAAGGACAACCCGCAGATCCTCACCCACGCGTTCCTGGGCGGGGTCATCCTCGACACCGTCCGGAAGTCCTACGCGGACCTCCTGGACAAGCCGGATTGGCAGGAAACCCTCCGCGATCGCATGAAGGCGCAGCACCTGGAGGAGATCCGAAGGCTGTTTGCAGGGGCGTTCGACACCCACACTTCGATGCCTTCCGAAAATGATTGAGGCGTTCCGCGTCGGGGCGGTCTTTCGCAACGGGACGCTCTGGGACGGGCTGGACCTTGCCTTCGACGACGGCGAAGTGTGTGTCGTGACCGGCCCGCCCGCGAGCGGGAAGACCCTCCTCCTGCGAATCCTCCGCGGGGAGCGGCGCCCGGACGCCGGGGACGTCGTGGTGGGCGGGGTATCGCTCTACAGGGGGAACCCGGACGCGGGGAAAGCGTTCCGGGCCTCCTCGGGCGTGGTCCCGGAATCATTTCCCCCCACCGCGTGTCGGACGGTCCGCGACCTGTTTCGTCTTTCCGCCGTGGCGGGCGCGGGGATATCGGCGAAGGAGCGGAAGGAACGGGAGGAGGAGCTCCTCCTGCTGGTGGGGCTGCCCGGCTCGCAAGAGTCCGAACTTTTTTCCCTGTCGGTCTCGGAGAGGGCAAGGGTCGCGCTGGCGGTGGAGCTGTTTCGAACCCCCAGGGTTCTTTTCACGGACATGCTGCTCCTGAACGCGGGAGGGGAGTGGACGGACATGCTGGGGGGGTTGTTCCGGGCGCTGGCGAGGGAAGGGAAGACCATCATCCTGGCGGAGAGGACGATTCCCGAGCGGTGGAAGGCAAGAGGGGGCGGGGAGGGGATCGCCAAGGGGCCGTTCCGGCTGTTCCGGCTCCCCGTCGCCACGGAAGCGCTTCGATGACACCGGTTTCGCTCTGCTGGGTCGACTGGAAACTTTCGGTGAAGGCGATGCTGAGGGAATCGGCGGTCAGGTTCTTCCTGCTCCTCCTCCTCGCGGCCTATTTCACGGCGATGCTCCTGTCCGGCGGGATGAACCGGTTCCTCTCCGGGCAGTGGGCCGTAACCGCGATCCTGCGACTTTCGGTCTCCGCGGAGGTCGGGAAAGGGATCGCCGGGAAGGCCGCGGGGCTCCCGGGGGTGCGGTCGGCGGCCTACAAGGACCCGGAAACCTCCTGGAAGGAGTTCCTGGCGGCCTACCCGGGGCTCGAGGCGCTGCGGACCGCGGGAGGGAACCCGCTTCCCGGCTACGTCGAAATCCGCATGCTCCCCGACAGGTTTACGGAGACGGATATCCGGTCGATGGAAACGGCGCTCCGGCTCCTTCCCCAGGTGGAGAGTCTCCTGTCCGGCGGGGATGTCCTGTCCCGCCTGCTGCGCGTGAAGAGGTGGGTGAACGGCCTTTTCTGGGCGGGTTTCGGCCTGCTCTGCGCGGTGTTTTTCCTGGTCCTGTTCCTCCAGGAGAAGACACGCGCTTCCATCCTTTCGGTGGACTTCGGGTTCCTCGAGGAAAGGGGGATCCCCGCCGCGCGCATTGCGTTCTCCCGCGCCCTGGGGGCCGCGCTGACCGGGGAACTCCTGTCCCTGGCCGCCGCCGGCGCCACGGTCTCCTGGTTCTTTCTCCTCGAAAAACGCCTGGCCCTCATCGGACGGGTGATCGGGCCCGCGGAGGACATCCTCGCCCTGCCGTTCCTCCTCCCCCTGGGGTTGTTCCTCCTCGCGGCTCCGCTCCTTCACGGCGGGGCGTCTCTTCTGGGGTGGCGCGCGGCGCACGCCGTCCGGAAATGATCGTCGTCGGACGGATCCCGTACGTTACCGCCTGCATTACGGCACTGGCTTGCCTTGCTCTCGCATCCCCCGCATATGCCGCGGACACACTGGGGAAACTCCGGCAGGAGAAGGCCCGGCTGACGGAGATGAAGCAGAAGGCCGAGAAGGCGGCGGCCGAGCTGGCGGAGACGCTGCGCCGGGAGAAGCTCTCCCGGAACAAGGTCGACGACCTCGAGGCGCGCCTCGCGAAGCAGCGCAAGCTGATCGCCCGCATCGACCGCAAACTCTCCGCCCTGGGAACGCAGATGGACCGCGCGGATCGGGAGGTCCGCGCCCTCGAGGAGGAGCAGGGGAGGACGCAGCGCGGCATCTCCGATGCGTCGCACAGGGTGTTCACGGGCGACCGGGAGCGGATCGGGGCGCCGGCCGGCGCCGCGGAAGAGCGCGCGCACTATTTCGCCCGCAGACTCCTCGTGATGGAGATGGACCGGTATGGGCGCCTGTCGGCCGACCGGGAGGAGAAGGAGAGGGTTCTCACCGGCATCGAGCGCAGGATCGAGGACTCCGAGCGCAGGATGGAGGAGCAGAGGAAGGTCGGGGAAAAACTCGTCTCCCGGCAGGAAGTCGAGCGCAAAAGGCTGGCGGAGATCGAGAGGAAGAAAAATGCAAAGGCGAAAGAGCTCAAGGTCCTTCGGGCCCGGATCGCCCGTATGGAGGCCCTCGTCGTAAGGATCGAGCGGCAGGTGCGGGAGAAGGAGCGGCGCGGGAAGGAGTCGGCGAGGAAGGGGCCGAGACAGTTCGACGGCGTCTCCGGGGGGCTGGTTTCCCCCCTTGCGGGAAAGGTCGTGGGGCGCTTCGGGAAGCAGAGGGACCCCGTTTTCGACGTGACGGTCGAGAACCGGGGGGTGGAGATCGAGGCGCCTTCGGGCGCCCCCATTCATGCGATCGGCGGCGGGGAGGTCGTCTTCGTCGGGAGCGTTTCGGGGTTCGGCAAGGTGCTGATCCTCCAGCACGGGAGCGGCCTCTTCTCCGTTTACGGGAAGGCGGACAGCATCGAAGTGAGGCAGGGGCAGTCGGTGGCGAAGGGAGAGGTCGTCGGCCGGCTGCCGGTGACCCCGGAGGGGAAATCGGTGCTATACTTGGAACTCAGGGCCGGGGGGACCGCCATCGACCCGGTGTCGGTGATCCCGCTTTCCCGGTGAGAGGATCTCGCGCGAGCGGGGATTTTATTGAAGGAGGCGTTGCATGAAAGGCAGGAAATGGCTGGGCCCCGCGATCGTGATCGTGATCTTCTTCGTGGGGTTCATCTCGGGAGACATCACGGCTTCCCGGCACTCGGCGCAGGCGAACGTCGCGTTCGGGAAACTGAAGGCGTTCGGTGACGTCCTCTCACAGGTCCAGACGAGCTACGTGGAGGAGCCCAACGTCGACGAGCTGATCAACGGCGCGATCAAGGGGATGCTCCAGACGCTGGACCCGCACAGCTCCTATCTTACCCCGGAAATGCTGAAGCAGGTGGAGGTCGAGACCAAGGGCAGCTTCGGGGGGCTGGGGATCGAGATCGGCGTCAAGGATGGGGTCCTGACGGTGATCGCCCCGATCGAGGACACGCCCGCGTTCCGCGCCGGGCTCCAGGCGGGCGACAAGATCGTCCGGATCGAGAAAGAGCCGACGCGCGACATGAACGTCATGGACGCGGTGAAGCGGCTTCGCGGCGAGCCGGGCACGAGCGTGACGATCTGGGTCGTGCGGGACGGCCTTTCCGAGCCGAAGTCCTACACGATCACGCGCGACATCATCAAGATCAGGAGCGTCAAGTCGAAGTCCCTGGGCGACGGGATCGGATACGTCAAGCTGAACCAGTTCCAGCAGGACACGGACAGCGAGCTGGAGAAGGCGCTCCAGGCCCAGATGAAGGAGAAGGGGGGCCTCAAGGGTCTGGTGCTCGATCTGAGGAACAACCCCGGGGGGCTGCTCGACCAGGCGGTGAAGGTGGGGGACAAGTTCATCGAATCCGGCCTCATCGTCTACACGGACGGGCGGATCGAAAACCAGAAATTCAAGTATTTTGCCCATAAGGAAGGGACATACACCGGTTTCCCCATCGTCGTGTTAGTGAACGCCGGCTCCGCCTCCGCGTCGGAGATCGTCGCGGGAGCGCTCCAGGACCACGGACGGGCGATCCTGCTGGGGACGCAGACGTTCGGGAAGGGCTCGGTCCAGACCATCATTCCGATGGAGGACGGGTCGGCGGTCCGGCTGACAACGGCCCGCTATTTCACGCCGAACGGTCGGTCGATCCAGGCCAAGGGGATCGAGCCGGACATCGTCGTGACGGACGGGAAGGAGGCCCCCGGGGGGCACCCGTCGCCGCTCCGCGAGAAGGACATCGAACGCCACCTGAGGGGGGAGGGCGAGGAGAAGGGAGTGGCGCCCGCCCCGAAGACGATGCCGCCGACGCCCAGGGAGAAGAAAGAGGAGCCCTCCGGGAAGAAGAACGGGGAGAAGGACCCGGCGGCCGGCGAGGAGGCGCTGAAAAAAGAGGGAAAGGATCCCCAGCTCGAGCGGGCGGTCGAGCTCCTCAAGGGGTGGGAGATCTTCAAGACGCGTTTCATCGACAAGGCCAAGGCGTCCTGACGGGCCGCCGCGGGCTGCAGTTCCCGTCAC
>CAYILU010000048.1:0-3903 GCA_964364235.1 uncultured bacterium
CTCACCGGGCTCCGTAGCGAGGCGGTGGAGACGGGCGTGGATACAAGGCGCACGATGTTCGGGCACCGCAGGCGTAGTTGACACTACGTCGAGGAGGACGAACGAGTGCAACGCAGTAGACATGCCCGTATCCGCCGCCGCAGCAGGAGGCTGGTGAGAAATGCGGGCTGGACGGGGAAGGGGCATCAAGGTCACTGCCCTGTTTCTCCTGCTTGTCCTTGCGGGGGCGGGTCTTCCGCACCTTCTCGCCAGGGCGTTGCCGGCTCCCGCGGGGCCTCCCGCCGACGCGATCCTGGTCCTGACCGGCGGCGAAAACCGGATCCAGGAAGGGTATCGCGCCTGGAGGGAAGGGAAGGGGAGGGAGCTCTGCATCCTCGGAACGGGAGGGGGGGCGAGACTCGAGCGGATCCTGCCGGGCCGGCCGTCTCTCTCCCCGGAGGATCTCCGCCGGCTCCACGTCGAGAGCTGGTCAGAGAATACCCTGGAGAACGCGTATTCGGCGAAGGGAGTGGTTTCGGAGCGGAAGTTCGCCCGGGTGATCCTTGTCACCTCCGGGTACCACATGCCGCGGGCCTACCTTACCCTCCGCGCGGTTCTCCCGCGGAGCGTTTCCATCTCGGTGATTCCGGTGGGGTCGGACTGGAAAGCGTGGGGCGCCTTCGCGCGCACCCTCCGGCACTATTTCGTCGAGGGGTGGAAATACTGGTGGTACCGCGTCTTCCTCTATTGGGAATAGGTTACGCGTATTGGGAATAGGTTACGCGTCCGGGTTCCGGTGGAAGAACTCCGGGATCCTCGGCTCCCCCTCGATATTGACGCGCCGCCCCTCGATCCTGAGCCTCCCCTGGAAGAACAGCCGGATCGCCATGGGGTAGATCCTGTGCTCCTGCACGAGGATCCGCGCCGCGAGGGTGTCCTCCGTGTCGTCGTCGTACACGGGGACGACCGCCTGGACGATGACCGGCCCGGTGTCCACCCCCTCGTCGAGGAAGTGCACGGTGCAGCCGGAGAACCGGACCCCGTAATCGAGAGCCTGCTTCGGCCCGTGCGTCCCGGGAAAGGAAGGCAGAAGCGCGGGGTGGATATTGAGGATCCGGTTCGGGAAGGCGTGGACGAACACGGGGGTCAGCACCCGCATGAAGCCCGCCAGGCAGACCAGCTCCGCGCCGCTGCCCCGGATGACCTCCACGAGCCTCCGGTCGAACTCCTCGCGGCTCGGGAACTCCTTGTGGCTGACCACGGCCGTGGGGATGCCGTGCTTCCCGGCGCGGACGAGGCCATAGGCGTCGGACTTGTTGCTGACGACGATCCCGACCCGGCAGGGGATCTCCCCCCTTTCGGAGGCGTCGATGATCGCCTGCAGGTTGGACCCGCTCCCGGACACGAGAACCGCGATGGTCGGACGACGGTCGCTCATTCTTCCCCTCCCGACAGAAGGACCCGCGGGGCGCCGCGGCCCTTTCGAACTTCCCCGATCCGGTAAGCCTTCTCTCCGGCCCTTCGAAGGTGGCGAAGCGCACGGTCGGCGTCCCTGGGCCTCACTACCGCGACCATGCCGATCCCCATGTTGAAGGTCCGGTACGCCTCCTCCCCGGGGAGCCGGGCGGCCCGGACGATCGTCCCGAACACGGGCGGGATCGGCCACGAGCCTTTTTCGATCACCGCGTCCACACCGTCCGGCAGGGTGCGCGGGACGTTCCCGGGCAGCCCCCCGCCGGTGATGTGCGCCAAGGCGCGGATCTTCACCTTTGGTAAAAGGGAGAGCACGGAACGGACGTAGATCCGCGTCGGGCGGAGGAGCTCCTCCCCCACGGTCGTACCCCACTCCGGGATCCGCGAACCCACCTTCTTTTTCAGGATCCCGAAGACGGCCTTGCGCGCCAGCGAATACCCGTTGCTGTGCAGGCCCGAGGAGCAAAGCCCCAGCAGGACGTCTCCGGGACGAACGGAGCGCCCGTCGATGACGTCGCGGCGGTCGACGGCGCCCACGGCGAAGCCCGCAAGGTCGAAATCCCCCTTTGCGTACACGGAGGGCATCTCGGCGGTCTCCCCGCCGAGGAGGGCGCATCCCGCCTGGCGGCACCCTTCCACGACACCCTTGACGATCTTCGCGCCGTCCTTCGCCGAGAGCCGGCCGGTGGCGTAATAGTCGAGGAAAAAAAGCGGCTCGGCGCCGTGGACCAGGATGTCGTTGACGCACATGGCCACGAGATCGATGCCGACCGTGTCGAGCTTCCCCGCCATGGCGGCGACCTTTACCTTCGTGCCCACGCCGTCCGTGCCCGCCACGAGAACGGGGTCCCGGTAGCGGCGCGCCGGGAAGCGGAAGAAGCCCGCGAACGAGCCGATGTCCCCCAGGACCTCCCTCCGGTGGGTGGTGCGGACCATCGGCCGGATCAGGGAGACCATCCGCTCCCCCTCGTCGATGTCCACCCCGGTGGCGGCGTATGTCACGGTCTTCTTCAGGTACGATTTCCCCCGGCCGGATTCCACTACCATTTTACTTGTAACGTATCCGCATAAGGTTATGCCAATGATTTTTCCCCCCGCGTTGGGATAAGATAAAAGAATTGCATGCAGGGAGGGAACGGGAGCGGATGGCGAGGCGGGTGGGGGTCGTGATCCTCGGCGACGAGGTTCTCAAGGCCGAGGTGCGCGAGGCCAACCTCGCCTACATTCTGCCCCTGCTGAACGAATGGGGGGCGGAGGTCGCCCTGTGCGCCATCCTCCCGGACGACGTGTCCGTGGTGGTCCGCCATCTCCGCGCCACCCTCGATGAGGTCGACCTGCTGGTCCTGACGGGGGGGATCGGGCCGACCCCGGACGACATCACCCGGGAAGCGGTTGCGCTCGTGGCAGGGGTCCCCCTCGTCGTCCACCCGGAGGCGAAAGCCCTGCTCACGGCCTATTACAAGGGGCGGGTGAACGACTCCCGGATGAACGACCCACGGGCGAAAGAGTACCGGATGCTGATGGCGCAGGTCCCGGAAGGGGCGACGCTCATCCCCAACCCGGTCAGCGCCGCGCCCGGATTTTACATCGGCCGGATGGCCGCGTTTCCCGGGATTCCCCGTTTGCTCCATGAGATGTTCGGATGGATCAGGCCTCTCGTCGAAGGAAGGAGAAAGAGCCGCGTGACGCTTTTCAGCAAGGCCCCCGAGTCCGCCTTCGCCGGGATCATGCGGGAGGCGATGGACGCGTTCCCCGCCGTGAGCGTGGGCTCGTACCCGATGATCGAGAGGGAGTACCGCGTCCGGGTCGTGTTCCGGTCCGACGATTTCCCGCTTGCCGCGGCCTGCGCGGATTTCTTCACGGGTAAGATCGGGGAAGGCGGCTGGGACGTCTTGCGCCGGGAAGAGGAAAGGAGAGGGGATGGCGACTGACCTTCGCCTGTCGTTCTTTCTGGTTGTCATGCTGCTGGCCGGTTTCCCGGTCCCGTCCGTCGCGGCCGGGGCCTCGGACCAGGGATCCGCCCTGGCCGCCGCCGGCTGGGAAGAGTACACCCCCGGGCGGTGGATCAGCCGGGCGGACCGGAAAGTCGAAATCCGCGCCAACGGTTTTTCGGCGGAGGTCGCGCTGTCCCCCGGGACCGGCGTCGCCTGGGAGAAGAAGGGGGTCTGGGACCTCGCGAAAGGGGCCGGTTTTTCGCTGGAACTCTCCTCCAGCGGGACGAACGCGCGATCGGACGACTACCGGCGGTTCGACGCCCGTTTCCCGGTCTCGGTGACGGCGATCTTCGGGAAGGACCGGCAGGACCTCCCCTGGAAGACCCGGGTCGCCGGCTTTTTCCGGAAGATCCGGCACGGCTTCGCTCCGGGGGGGATTTGCCTGACCTACGCGTTCGGCAACCGGGCGCCCGTTGGATCGATGTACCGCCTGGCGGACGAGGAGACCGTTTTCATC
>CAYILU010000048.1:4003-9203 GCA_964364235.1 uncultured bacterium
TACTCGGTTTTCGGGTCGATCCCGATCGCGCGGGCGAAGAAGTTCGTGGCTTCGTCGTATTCCCCCCTCTGCAGGTGGATCTTGCCGATCTCGTTGTGCGCCGCGGCGAATTTCGGCCGGGAAACGATGACGCGGCTGAACCGCTTGAGCGCCTCGTCCGTCTTCCCCATGGCCTGCAGGATCAGCCCCTCTTCGTACCAGATCTCGTAGCCCCTCCGGTAGATCGCGGAGATCGAGTCCGCCCGGCGAAGCTCCTTCAGCCCCTCGGCCGGCTGCCCGGCCAGGGACAGCTCGACCCCGAGGCGATGCCGCGCTTCGATGAAGCGGGGGTCGATCCCGATCGCCTTTCGATATTCGGCGATCGCCTCCTTTCTTTCCCCCATCCGGGAGTAGATCTTCGCCGCCTGGAAATGCTCGAGCCGGGCGCGGATCGTCTTCAGGTTGAACCGGGCGTCGACGTTGTTCGGGTTGATCTTGATCGCGTGGCGGAGTTCGAAGATGGCGTCGTCGTAGAGGCGGTCGTAGTAGCTTGCGAGCCCGAGGGCGTTGTAGGCCTTGTCCAGGGGCGCGTCGGGCGGTGCGGAGGCGATCACGTTCCGGAGGAGCTGCCCGGCCTTCGCGGTCTTCCCGCTTTTCAGGTAAAGGCTGGCGAGCGCCAGGCCGGTCCGGTAAAAAAGGTCGTCGCGGGAATTCCCGCCCGAGCGCATCGCGATCTCCGCGAGGTCGAAGAACTCCTGCTCGGCCTTGTCGTACGTGTTGATGTTCCCGGAGTAGAGGAGGCCCAGGTGGAAGCGGGCCTCGGCGTGCCCGGGGTTCTGTGCGACCGCCTTCTCGAACTGTCTCTGGGCGGAGGCGGTGTCCCCCGCGGCGAGGAATTCCCTTCCGCTCGAATAAAGCCGCTCGCTCTCCCCGGGGCCGGCGAGGCAGAGGAGAGGGAAAAGGAGCGTCAGCGCGGCGAGGAGCGGGAATCCTCTTGCCGGGACGAGTCGGAGCATCTTTCCCCCTTTCAGGTAGAGAACGTCCTGGAAATCCCCCCACACCTTTTTCTTCCCGTCAATGATAATATTTCCACACATGGGCGCAACGAAAATCCGCATTTGAAAAGGACTTCGAGTGCCCCTTCTCCATCTGTTCACCCTGATTGCGTTTTTCTGCTTCCCTTCCTTTCTGGCGCATGCAGGGGAGGTCCCACCCCCTCCGCAGGAGTCCAGGGAGAATCCGCACGCCGGGATCGGATGCTCCCATTGCCACAAGATCGTTCCCGAGAAGGGCAAGACCCCCTGGAAGGAAGTTCTGGCGGGCCTGGCGAAGGAGCCCGTGGAGCTCTGCCGGGAGTGCCACCTCGCCACCGAGGTGAACCATCATCCCGTCCAGAAAAAGACCGACCGCAAGCTTCCCGAGGGGCTTCCTCTGAGCGGGACCGGAGAAGTCGTCTGCTCCACCTGCCATGACGTCCACCTCAAGTCCTCGAGAATCGTCCTTCTCCGGGGGTACGACACCGGCAGGTACACCGTCCGGATGGACATGTGCCTCGATTGCCACGGGGAGAGCTTCTCCGCGTTGAACCCTCACCGCGTCGAGGCGGAAAGCGAGAAATGCTACACCTGCCACACGGCGAAACCCGGGGCGGGGGACACCGTGTCGACCGTCGTTCTCCAGGAGCGGATCGCCCAGATCTGCAACTTCTGCCACAACGTGTCGGAGAAGGCGCACCCGCAGAACGTGAACCCCCTTGCCGTGCTTCCCGGAAAGCTGCCTCGCGGGAAGGGGGGAGCGGTCAACTGCGGCACCTGCCACGACCCCCACGGGACGGAGAGCACGCTGCATTTCCTGCGGAAAACCTACGTGGAGTTCCTCGAGGCGGGGAGATATATAAATCCCCACGCTTCCGGGGATTACTCGGGCTGCCGCGGATGCCACGCCGAGGTCTCGACGAAAAAGGAGGAGATGCGGAAAAACCGGCGATACGGGGGGGACGACCTGCTGATCTGCCTCTCCTGCCACGGGTCGATGGACTCGTGCCACCCCATCCTCGTCAAGCTGGGGGCCGGGATGCGGCCCGGGAGCGGCCTCCCCCTTTCCGTGGACGGGAAGATCACCTGCCTGACCTGCCACGACCCGATGCCGGCCGCCGGCAAGGGGGTGGAGATGCGCGAGCGGAAACCGGGGGACCCGGGCAACGCCATCTGCTTCCGGTGCCACGACAAGGCCGACCTGACGGGCAGGAACCCCCATTCCACGATGACCGACCGGGATTCCTGCAGGTTCTGCCACGACACGATGACCGACCCGACCAACGAGGAGGCGTCCCGGGTGTCCTTCATCTCCAACACCCGCCTGATCTGTCTCCGGTGCCACTCCCAGGACGCCCACCCGATGGGTGTCAACCACATGGTGCGCCCGAAGATGGAGGTCCCGGAGCCGTTCCGGCTGGACGGCAAGGGGCGGGTCACCTGCACCACCTGCCACAACCCCCACATCCAGGCGCGCGAGACGGAAGGGACGGGGAGAAAGAAGCGCTTCGTCGTGGAGGACGAGGGGCAGGTCATCTGCACGCGGTGCCACCGGCGGTGAGCGCCGGCTATTCGTACCGGAGCGCCTCGATCGGGTCCAGCCGCGAAGCCTTGCGGGCCGGGTAGAAGCCGAAGAAGACCCCGACCGCGGCGGAAAAGCCGAAGGCGACAAGGACCGCCCCCGGCGAGATCAGCGTCGACCACCCGGCAAACCGGGAGATCAGCGAGGACCCGGCCACCCCCACCAGGATCCCCACGGCGCCCCCCGTGACCGCCAAGATGAGCGCCTCGATCAGGAACTGGAGCAGGATGTCCCGTTCCCTGGCCCCGACCGCCATCCGGATCCCGATCTCCCGGGTACGCTCGGTCACGGAGACGAGCATGATGTTCATGATGCCGATCCCCCCCACCAGGAGCGACACGGAGGCGATGGCGCCCAGCAGGAGGCTCATGATCCGCGTGGAGGCTTCCGCCACGGCCAGCATCTCCGAAAGGTTGCGCACGGAAAAGTCGGGCGGCTCCCCCGGGCCGATCCGGTGCCGCTGGCGGAGCAGCTCGTTCACCTGCCTCTCCGCATCCTTGACGGAGTCCCCGTCGACGGCCTGGACGATGATGACCCCCACCGTCCCGATGTGGGCGCTGCCGAACAGCTTCCGCTGCGCGGTCGTGATGGGCACGGCGACGGTGTCGTCCTGGTCCTGCCCCTGAATGGACTGCCCCTTCCTCTCCAGCAGGCCGATAACGGTGAAGGGGACCCTCTTGATGCGGACGGATTTCCCGATGGGGCTCTCGTCGCCGAAAAGGTTGTCGGCGACCGTCTGCCCCAGGACGGCGACCTTCGCGGCGGCCTCCACTTCCGCTGTCGTGAAGTAGCGCCCGGCCGAAAGCCCCCATTCGCGGATCTCGAAGAATTCCGGTGTGAGACCCTGGATGATCGTGCTCCAGTTCTGGTTCCCGTAGACCACCGGCGAAGTGGAACGAATGGAGGGAGCGGAAAAGCGCACCGCGGGGAGCTCCTTGCCGATGGCCCTGGCGTCGGACATCGTCAGGGTGGGAGTGCTCCCGAAGCCCGACCGCAGGCCGCCCGAGGTGGTGCTCCCCGGAAGAACGAGGATGAGGTTGGACCCGACGGAGGCGATCTGGGAGGAGATCCGCTCGTTCGCTCCGGCTCCGATCGCCACCATGGCGATCACGGCGGCGACCCCGATGATCATCCCTAACATCGTCAGCATGGAGCGGAGCTTGTTGGCGCGCAGGGACCGGTAGGATACCTTGGCCGCGGAGTAGAGGTTCATGTTTTCGGCACCGGCCCGTCGGAGAGGATCCGGCCGTCGCGGAACCGGACCATCCTCTTTGCGTACCGGGCGATGTCCTGCTCGTGGGTCACGAGGACGAGGGTGATCCCGCGTACGTCGGAAAGTTCCCGGAAGATCTCCATGATGTCCGTGCTGGTCGCAGTGTCGAGGTTCCCCGTCGGCTCGTCGGCGAGGAGAAGGGAGGGGGTGTTGACGATGGCGCGGGCGATGGCGACGCGCTGCTGCTGCCCCCCGGACAACTGGGTGGGGAGATGGCTTTCCCGGTCCAGGAGGCCGACGGACCGCAGCGCCTCGCGGGCCCTATCCCTGCGGGTACCCGAGGGGGTGTCTTCGTAGATCATCGGCAGCTCGACGTTTTCGAGGGCCGTCATCCGGGAGAGGAGGTTGAACACCTGGAACACAAAGCCGATCTTCTTCCTCCGGATGCCGGCCAGGGCGTCTCTTCCGAGCGTCCCGACGTCCTCCCCGTCCAGGCGGTAGGCCCCGCTCGTGGGCCGGTCGAGGCACCCCAGGATGTTCATCAGGGTCGACTTCCCGGAGCCGGATGCCCCCATGACGGCGAGGAACTCCCCCCGGCCGATGACGAGGGATACATCTCTCAACGCTTCCACGGTCACCTCGCCAAGGCGGTACGTTTTGGAAAGGTGGGAAAGTTCGATGGCGGTCGTTCCCATTTCCTTACCGGAAGCCTCCCATCCCCGGGGGGCTGCCCGGACCGTTCGGACTCTTCTTCCTGGCCGTCTCGGAGGTGATCAGGGCGTCCCCCTCGCGGAGGTTCCCCTCGGCCAGCCGGGTGAACGACCCGTCGCTGATCCCGATCTTGACGGGGACCGCCTCGGGCTTCCCGTCTTTTCCGACCAGGTAGACGCGTGTCCCCGGACCATCTTTCTCCTTTTCCCCCTCGGTCTTTTTCTTTTCCCCGGAAGGACGGTACCGGAGGGCGGCGTTGGGGATCTTGAGGACGTCCCGGAAGTCGCGGATCCGGATCGACACGTTCGCGGTCATCCCCGGCTTGAGGGAGAGATCCCTGTTGTCCACCCGGATGACGACGTTGTAGGTCACGACGTTCTGCGTCACGATCGGCGAGTTCCGCACCTGGATGACATCCCCATCGAACACCTTTCCCGGGTAAGCGTCCACGGTGAAGGTCGCCTTCTGTCCCGCCTTCGTCCTCCCGATGTCGGATTCGTCGACGTTGGTGTCGATCTGCATCTTCGTGAGGTCCTGGGCGATGGTGAAGAGGGTGGGGGTCTGGAAGCTGGCGGCCACCGTCTGCCCGACGTCGACGTTCCGCGAGATCACGGTCCCCTCGACCGGCGAGAGGATCGTGGTGTACCGCAGGTTCGTCTCGGCGACGGAGAGCGCCCCCCT
>CAYILU010000049.1:0-9114 GCA_964364235.1 uncultured bacterium
CCCACCGAGGCGGGCAGGTTGACCGCATAGCTCGGCGGAGTGGTGGAGGCCGTGAACGGCGTCGTGTTCGTGAGAGGCAACCCGGCATTGGACGCCCCGGTGGAATCCTGAATGCCGGTGATCCCGACCCGGGTCCTGCCGTAAGCGCTCCAGGACCCTCCCCACTGGACGCCGAGTTCGCGGGAGAACGACGTGTCGACCTCCACGATCCTCGCCTCGATCAATACCTGTGGAGTCGCCGTGTCGAGCTTGGCGATGAGCGCCCGGACGTCCTCTATGTTCTTGCTTAAGTCCCGGATTACGATCGTGTTCGTACGGTCGTCTACCTGGATCTTTCCTCCCTCCGACAGGAGATCCTTGACCTTCCCCTGGAGTTCGGAGGCCTTGCTGTAGCTGACGGGAATGGTCTCGACCACCCCCTCGAGCGTCGCCTTGAGCTTGTCCACCTCTTTCTGGGCGTCGAGGCGTCCCCTCTCTTCCGTCCGGATCGTGGCCATGGGGGCGATGCGCAGGACGTTCCCCTCTTGCCTGACCCCGAGGGACTTCGACTGCAAAACAAGGTCCAGCGCCTGGTCCCAGGGGACGTTGATCAGCCGGAGGGTGAGCTTCCCCTTGACGTCATCCCCCGTGATGATGTTGAGGTTGCTCACCTCCGCGATGATGCGGAACACGTTGAGGATGTCGGCGTCCTTGAAATCCAGGGAGATCCTCTGGCCGACGTACTTCCGCTGGGCGCCCGAACCACGGACGGCAAACCCCCACTCGGGCGTTGTTTCGGCGACCGCAGGCTCTTTCCCCATGCCGGAGGCCTGCGGCGGCGCGGGCACGGTCCCACCCCCGGCTTCCGCCAGCTTCGCCACCACCCGGGGCTGCGGTTCACCGCCAGCCTTCTTCGGGAAGGAGACCACCACTGCGTCCCCCCGCTTTTCCACCGTGTAGGGGGAGCCCTCGGCAAACGCCACGGCCACGGTCACACCCTTCTTGCCCGCGGCGGGGAGGATCCTCGTCACGGGGATGCCGAATTTTTTGGCATCGATCGCCCTCATCAGGCCCTTTTCCGCCGATGCGCCGGGGAAAGCCAGCGTGACGCTTCCCTCCTTTTTGCTGACCTGGTATCCGACCTCACCGGAGGTCGTGACCACCACGTTCGACACGTCCGGAAGGTCTTCCAGGTCGATCCCCACGACGGCGGGCGCCCTGGTGGCGGCCGGCTTGCCCTCTTCCACGCGGTCCATGCTGGTCACTTTTTCTTCCTGGCCGCCCCCGACGGAGAGAACGAGCTTCCCCCCTTCCGCGGTCACAAGGAACGGCAGCGGGCGATCCTCGGGTGTCTCCACGAGGAGCCGGAGCTTGCTTTCCTGCTGGGATACCTTCACCGATTTCACCTGGGGGGTATCGACCGCGATCTCCGACGCGGCCGCGCCTTTCGAGACGCCCCAGATGTCGACAACGATCCGGAACGGGTCGTTGAGCTTGAAGGAGTTGTAGTTTTCGATCTTCCCGTCGACCACTGCCTCTATGTTGGTGTAATAAGGCGTCCTGGAGACCGTGACCTCCCTGACGCTCCCGCCGGGGATAACCGGTTTCTCCGTCTCCGCGGCAAGAAGCCAGGAAGGGGCTCCCGCCAGAATCGCCAGAAGGACCAAGGCGGTCGGCCGGACCGGGTAACGCTTGTGCGCCCGCATCCCCCGGAACAGGTTCATCGTCATTTTCCTCCTGCATTCTGTAGCTTCATGGAACTCTCCCTGGCGATCCTCGTCCCCGTGAAATCGTTGAATTCTTCCTTGACGAGGATCTCTCCCTGCGTGATCCGCGTGACGGTGCCCCCGCCGCGGCCGATCTTCGTCCCCACGGTCACCGTGTACCCTTTCCCTTCCCCGTCCTCGACGAGGGCGAGGACCCCTTTCCCCCCCCAGATCACCCCGACGAACTTCAGCTCGCCCAGTTCAAACCGCTGCAAGGGAGGGAGGGAATCCACCTGCGCCAGGACCGACTTCGGCTCGGCCTTCAGGAACGGCACGAAGGGGTCCCGCTTGCCGGCTGGGTTGTAAAGGGCCACGACCGGTTTTGCCTCCTGCGCTTCCGCCGCCTTGGGGCCCTCCGCCGCCTTGGCCTGCTCCTTGGGAACGGTTTTCTTCACCACCGGCTGGGGCGCGGGCTCTTCCTTCGAGCATCCCGCGAACCCCGCCGCGAGCAAAACCGTCGCCACGGTCAGGATCAGCAAGGATCGCACGGTCGTTCGCGTCATTTTGCCTTTCCTTTTCCGGGTGCCTTTCCTTTTGCGGCCTCCCCGGAGGCTTCCTGCGGCGCCTGCTCCAGGAACCGGAACGTGGTCGCGGTGCAGGTGACGTTCACCGAGAAGCGGTCTTCGGTATCCGGTTTCGGGTTCGAGAAGGCGATGTCGGAGATGTTCACGATCCGCGGAAGGTGGCTGACCTTGTCCGCGAAGAGAACGAAGCTGTGGTAATTTCCGCTCACCGCGATCGACACGGGAATTTCCGCGTAGAAGTCCCTCCGCGCCTCCGCCGCCGGGGCGAACTTGAGAAACTCGAGGCCGGACTCCTTCCCCAGGTCCGAGATGTTTTTCAGGAGGCTGGGGATTTCCGCGGAGTTCGGAAGCTGCTCGAGAAGGAGGGCCAGCTGCTCCTCAAGCCGACGGACCTCCACCTTGAAAGACGGGAGGTTCCTGGCGATGACTTCCTGCTGCTTGATCTCGTGCTCCAGTTCCGCGAGCTTCTTCTCGAGACCCGCGATCTGGACGGCCGCCCCGCTGTAGAAGAGGTAGTAGTACCCCACCCCCATCATGAGGCACACCAGCCCCATGAGGAACGCCTTCTGTTTCGGCGGGACATTACCAAAATCGCCTAATTTCAACGCCATCCCGTTACCTCGCTGAAACGTCCCGTCAGTTTGGCGCCGCCTGGAACGTCAAGTTGAACCGCATAAGCTTGACGCCCTTGACCGTCGTCTGGTCCGCCGACCCCAGTACCACATTCTGGAAACGCCCGCTCTGCCCCAGCGCCGTCATGAAATTGGCGATGGTATGGTTGTTCAAGGCAACCCCGGAGAGGTCCACCATCTTGTCGTTCTTCACGGTGAGCTTGTCGATCCAGCACTTTTCCGGAAGCGAGGCCGAAAGGGACTCGAACATCTTCACGGGGAGGGTCCTTCCGGTCTGCAGGTTCGATATGATGTCCACCTTCTGCTGCAGCTCCGCCTTGCGGGCCTTGAACTTCTCGACCTCCCCGATCTCCTTTTTCAGGCGCGCGATCTCATTCGAGGCCTTCTGGATGTTCGCCTGCAGGGTCGCAATCCGGCCGGTCACCATCCGGTGGTAAAGGAACAGCCCCGCCAGGACCAGCACCGGGAGGAGAACGTAGAAGAAGTTGAGGTTGAACTCCCTGCGCTTTTTCCTCTTGCCCCGGATCAGGTTTACGCGGATCATCGCCGATCCTCCAGGTTCCGCAGCGCCAGTCCGACGGCAACCGTTGCGGCCGTGCCGTACTGGGCCACGACCGCGGGATCCACCAGGTGCTCATCCACCGTAAGCCCCTCGAAGGCATTGAAGAGCTCGACCTCGACCCCGACCTTCTCCCCCATCATCTCCTTGAGGAACCGGGACTTCGCCGCCCCCCCGGTGAGGTACACCTTCGTGACGAGCCGGTCGGGATACGTGGCCGAGAAGAAATTATAGGACCGCTGGGCCTCCGTCGCCAGGATGCTGGAGACCGTCTTCATGACCTCGGTGAGTTTCCCGGCGCGGTCGCCGGCGTCCTTCGCGCCCACCTTGAGGGCCTCCGCAGTCTCGAAGCTGACGGCGAGCTGTTTCTGGATCTCCGAGGTGTACATCCCTCCCCCCATCGGGACGTCGCGGGTGAATAGCGGCACCCCCGTGTGGAGGATGTTGACGTTCATGAAGGAGGCCCCCACGTTGATCACCATGGGGACCTGCTCGTCGGAGACCGGATGGCAGAACTCGAAGGCGTTCCCCGCCGCGATGGAATCGATGTCGACGATCGCCGGCGACAGGCCCGCGTCCTTGATCACGGAAATGTAGTCGTTCACCAGGTCGGTCTTGACCGCCACGAGGAGGACGTCCATCTTGGAGGGGTCTTCCTTGAGAGGCCCGATCACCTGGAAATCGATCTTGACGTCCTTGATGTCGAAGGGGATGTACTGCTCGACCTCCCACTGGATCGACTCCTCGAGCTCCTCCGGGGTGGTCGTGGGGAGGACGACCTTCTTGATGATCACCGAGTGCCCGGAAAGGGAGGTGGCCACCTCTTTCTCCTTCACCTTCAGTTCCCTGAGGGCCGTCTTCACCCCCTCGATCACCGAGGCGTGGTCCATGATGGCCCCGTCCACGATCGCGTCCGGCGGCAGGGCGAAAACGCCGAACTTCCTCACGCTGTACACGTTCCCCGACGCCTTGACGTGGGCAAGCTTGATCGAACTGGACCCGATGTCGAGGCCGATCAGCTCCTTCGATCCGAAGAGTCCCATTGCCGCTCCCGCGCCCTTTAGTCTTCTTTTATGAACACCTTGTCCCGGTCGGAAAGCTGCAAGCCCAGGGACAGGATGATCTTCCTCTTCGTATCCATCCGGCACGTCATCCCCTTTTCCACGCGGTCGATGGTCAGGACCGAAAGCCCCGCGCGCCGGGCAAGCTCCGCCTTGCTCATCAGGAGTCCTTCCCGGATCTTCCGGACGTTGTTGGCCTCGGATTTCGGCTTCGCCTTCCGTTCCTTCAGCACTGCCACTGGCGCCCCCGGTCGATACCCACGAATTCCTCCGATTCCCGCAAGCGATCCTGCACCTGAAGCAAATGATACCTACCCACCAATTTATGTCAAGCGATTTTTAACTGAACATTAAAGTAGCATAATTATACTAAATTATCATCAATTCAGAGGCCGTACTCTTTCGCCTTGTAGAGGAGGGCGGGATGGGAGATGCCGAGCAGCTCCGCGGCCTTCGGGCGGCTCCCCCCGGTCCTCTCCAGGGCCAGCCGGATCATCTGCCTCTCCATCTCCCGGACAGCCGCCTTGAGGTCGGGACGCTCCAGGGGAATCGGAATCTGGAGGATCATCCGGGGGGTTTCCCTCCCTTCCCCGGCAGAACCGCGCTTCCAGGCCGAGAGGAGCTCCTCCCCGGAGATATCCCTGTCCGTGCAGAGGAGGACGCAGCGTTCGACCAGGTTTTCCAGCTCCCGGACGTTCCCCTTCCAGTCGTGGGCCAGGAGGACCTCCACCGCGGAGGGGAGGAGACGCATCTCCGCCTTCCGGAATTTCCTGCAGAAACCGTGGAGGAAGTGGCGCGCGAGGAGCGGGATGTCCTCCCGCCGCTCCCGGAGCGGTGGTACGTGGATCCGGATGACGTTGAGGCGGTAAAACAGCTCTTCCCGGAATCTCCCCTCGCGGACCTCCCCCTCGAGGTCCCGCGACGTCGCCGCCACGACCCGGACCTTCACCCGCTTCACCTCGGTGTCCCCGAGACGGCGCAACTCCCCCTCCTGGAGAAAGCGGAGGAGCTTCGCCTGGAGCACCAGGGGGAGCTCCCCGATCTCGTCAAGGAGAAGCGTGCCGCCCCCGGCTTCCTCGATCAGGCCGGCCCGGTCCGACCTGGCCTCCGTATACGCCCCTTTCTTGTGGCCGAAGAGCTCGCTCTCCAGGAGGGTTTCCGGGATGGCGCCGCAGTTGATGGCGACAAAGGGGCCCTCCTTTCTCCGGCTGCCGTAATGGAGCATCCGCGCCACCAGCTCCTTTCCCGTTCCGCTCTCCCCGGTGACAAGGACCGTCGAGTCGTGATCCTTCACCTGTTCCACCGTACGGACGACCTCGGCCATCGCGGTGCTCGCGTACAGAAGGTCCTCCGGCCGGAACGCTTTTTCCACCTCCCGGCGGAGGTACTCGTTCTCCTTGCGCAGGGATTCGCGCTCCTGCGCCTTCCGGAGGGTCAGCAGGATCTCGTCGCTCATGAACGGCTTGGAGATGTAGTCGTAGGCGCCGAGCTTCATCGCCTCCACGGCCGTCTCCACCGTCCCGAAGGCCGACATCATGATCACAGTCCCCGGGATCCGCCGGGAGACGATCTCCTTCAACAGCTCCAGCCCCCCCATCTCCGGCATCCGGATGTCGGACAGGATGAAGTCGAACGGCTCGTTCCCGAGCGCCGCGAGGGCTTCCCTTCCGTTCCCCGCCTGGGCGACGCTGTACCCTTCCGCGGTCAGGATCCTCCCTAACACGTCGCGCATGCTCGCCTCGTCGTCGACCACCAGGATCCGGTCAGCCATCCGATCCTCCCCCCTCCGCATCGGTCGTTCTTGCCCGCTCCGGCACCGGCAGGATCACGGTGAAGGTCGCGCCTTTCCCCTCCTCGCTCTCCGCCAGGATCTCGCCCCCCGCCGCCTCCACGATGGCCCGGGAAACCGAGAGGCCCAGGCCCGTCCCCTTGCCGGGCTCCTTGGTCGTGAAAAACGGGTCGAAGATGTTTTTCAGGTCTTCCGGCCGGATCCCGCGGCCCGTGTCCGTGACGGAGACGCCCACCCCCTTCGATGGAGCTTCCCGCAGCTCCCCCCTGAGGGGCGCGAACTCCGCGCCGGGCGGATCGGAAGCTCTCCTTCGCGCGGCTCTCAGCGAGGGCGGGATCCAGGGGTCCGCCTGGAACGTGCGGAGCCGCAGGTCCCCACGGCCTCCCATGGCGTCCACCGCGTTCAACAGGATGTTCAGCAGGACCTGCTGGAACCGGCCCGCCGCCATGCGGACCCGGTCCGCGCGCCCGTACTCGACGCCCACCTCGATGTCCCGGAACATCTTCCGGAACGAGAGCAGCTCTACGGTTTGGCGGACGACCTCGTTGACGTCCGTGTCCTCGTCCTCCCCGCGCCCGGGCGCCGCGACGTTCAGGAGGCCGCGGACGATATTCTCGATCTTCCGGGTCTCGGCCACGATCTTTTCGAGGCACTCCTCCCTCTCCCCCCTTCCGGGAGGGGTTTTCCGCAGGTACTCCGCGTAGCCGCGGATGGCCATCAGGGGGTTCCCCACCTCGTGCGCCACTCCCGCCGCGAGCCTTCCGACGGTGGCAAGCTTCTCCGACCGGAACGTGTCATGCTCCGCCTGGCGGACCCTCCCCTGGGCGGAGAGGATCGCGGCGATCATCCGGTTGAACGACGCGCCCAGCTGCCCCAGCTCGTTCCCGGGTGATTCGTCCGCGCGCAGGAAGTAGTCCCCCGCGGCGATCTTCTCGGAAACCGCGGCCAGTTGCCGGATGGGCCGCACCACCGACCGGTCCATGAGGAAATATCCGAAGAGGACGATGAGAATGACGTCCGCGCCCACCAGGAGGGCCGCCACCCCGACGAGGTGCCTGGCCTCCTCCTCGACGCCGGGGGAGAAAAACCGCACGCGTATCCCCTTCGCCCCGCCGCCGGGGCCGGCGATCGGCAGGGTGACGTCCACCACAGGATGAAGGGAGAGGATCCCTCCGGTCTTCTCCCCCACGGGCGTCACCGCCACCCGTTCCACGGGCGGCCCCCCGGAGACCAGCGCAATTTCCTGGATGTAGGGGGAAAGGTGCGTGAAGCCGTCAAGCCCGGACGGTGGGCCGCTCCCGCCCCCTCTCCCCATGGACTCCACCGCGTTACGGACCACCTCGGCCACGGAGACGGCCGCCTCCACGTGGCGTCGCTCCATGTTCATCTCGATGACCTTGAGGGCAAAAACGGCCTGCAGGGAGAGGGAGGCGACGGCGATCAGCGTCAACTGGACGAGGACGCCCGCCCGGACCGAGATATCCCTTCTCAACCGGGCCGCCGCAGGATACTGTGAGTTGACACTTGAACCACGATTAATAGAATAGCAAAAACGGCCCGAGGAGGCGAAGGTGAGTCACTCCGATAATCGAAGGCGGGGCCGCCTGATCGACAGGAGCTTCCAGCTCGGGCTGGCCTGGCGGATGATGATCGTCTACTTCCTCTTTTTCCTGGGGGGACTCGTCATCGTGTTCGCCCCCTCCATGTACCGGCTCGCAACGGGGAGCAACCTCAACGAGATGGAGCCGGCCGCCAGGGAATTCCTCATCCTCCACGGCAGGGTGTGGCCGGCAGCCCTCTTCATCTTCGGCGGGGTATTCGCCTACACCCTCCTGTTCAGCCACCGGATCGCCGGTCCCATCTACAGGATCAACGCCGTCCTCAGGAAAATGCTGGAGGGGGAGTACCCGGACAAGGTCACTCTCCGGCGCGGGGACTTCTTCCACACCACCGCCGAGCTCATCGAACACCTCTCGCGGAAGGCGCTGCGGGGCGAAGATAAGGGCGAAGACGGCGGGAACGGCTCACCGGAAGCGGGAGGAAAATGAAAACGACCCGCAGCCGGCGTAATCGCCGCGGGTTCACCATCATCGAGCTTTCCCTCGTGCTCGTCATCATCGGAATCCTGGCGTCCCTTGCCGTCTACACGTACAAAAGGTTCGCCGACAAGGCCCGCATGACGCAGGCGCAGACCACGCTCATGCACCTCCAGAAGACGGAGACCATCTATTTCACCGAGCACGAACAATACTCCGACAACCTCGTCCTGCTGGATTTCGACCCGACGAAATACAACTATTACGTGATCTCCGTCGTCCTCGACAATACCGGATTGAACTACACCGGCACCGCCACGGGGGTCGACGCGATGCAGGGAGACCGGTGGACCATCCGGAGGGAGGGAGACCCCCTGCAGGACAACACCTCTACTTTCCGGTGAGGAGAAGGGGCCACAACGCGTCGCCCGCGAACCGGGCGATCAGGGCGGCCGCGCAGAGATAGGGGCCGAAGGGGATCGCGGTCTTCAACCCCTCGTCGCCTTTCCGCATTGCGAACATCCCCCCCGCCACCCCTAACAGCGAGCCCCCGAAGATCGTGAGCAGCGCCCCCTTCCACCCTAAAAACGCCCCGATCATCGCGATCAGCTTGATGTCCCCGCCCCCCATCCCCTCCCTGCCCGCCAGCTTCTCGTAGCCTCGGGCGGTCCCGTAGAGGATTCCTCCCCCCAAGATCCCGCCGAGGAGGCTTCCCTTCCAGTCCCCCCGGGGAGCAGGGAGAGGAGGAGACCCGCGGCAAGCCCGCCC
>CAYILU010000050.1:0-9097 GCA_964364235.1 uncultured bacterium
ATGGTCTCCGGCCGCGTCGGCGCCGCGATGGCCGCGGAGCTGGGGACGATGAAGGTCACGGAGCAGATCGACGCGCTGGTCACCCTTGCCACCAACCCGATCAAGTATCTCGTCGTGCCCCGGGTGGTCGCCGCCACCGTGGTCCTGCCGATCCTGGTGGTCTTCGCGGACCTCGTCGGGATCCTGGGGGGCTACTTCGTGGCCGTGAACCTTCTCGGGGCCAACTCGTACGTGTACATCAACAAGACGTACCAGTACCTGGAGTTCAAGGATATCTACACGGGTCTCGTGAAGGCGGCGGTGTTCGGCTTTCTCATCGCCCTCATCTCCTGCTACAACGGCTTCATCGCGGAGGGGGGGGCCGAGGGGGTCGGGAGGGCCACCATGCGGGCGGTCGTGGCCTCCTCCATGGTCGTGCTCATCTCGGACTACTTCATGACGTCGTTGATGTTCTAGGGGGGAGCGGGTGCCCACCATCGAGATCCGCGGGCTGTGCAAGCGGTTCGGGAAGAAGGTCGTCCTCGACGGGATGGACCTCACCGTCTCCCAGGGGAAGAACACCGTCGTGATCGGCGGAAGCGGCACCGGGAAATCGGTCCTCATCAAGTGCGTCGTGGGGCTCCTGCGGGCGGACGGCGGGGAGATCCGGATCGACGGCGAAGACGTGACGAAGATGGACGAGCGCGAGCTGGTCCGCGTCCGGCAGAAATTCGGCATGCTGTTCCAGGGGGCCGCGCTGTTCGACTCGATGAACGTGGGGGAGAACGTGGCGTTCGCGCTCCGCCGCCTCCGGCGCTACCCGGAACGCCAGATCCAGGCCGCGGTGGAGGAGAAGCTCGCCATGGTGGGTCTCCGGGACATCCAGCACCTGATGCCTTCGGAGCTGTCGGGCGGGATGAAGAAGCGGGTCGGGCTCGCCCGGGCGATCGCCTCCGAGCCGGAGATCCTCCTGTACGACGAGCCGACGACGGGCCTGGACCCCATCATGGCCGACGTGATCAACGAACTGATCATCCGGCTGCGGAAATCGCTGGGGGTGACCTCGATCTCCATCACGCACGACATGGCCTCGGCGTACAAGATCGCGGATTCCATCGCCATGCTGTATAAAGGGAAGATCATCGAGGTGGGGACGCCGGACGAGATCCGGAACAGCGCGAGCCCGGTGGTCACCCAGTTCGTGGAGGGGCGCGCCGTGGGGCCCATCACGGCCGAGCACGAGGAGTTCATCCGGTTCGTCCGGCGGTCGGGCGAATCCGGGGGGCAGGAGGAGCGGTAATGTCGAGAGAGGCGAAGGTGGGGATCTTCGTGGTGCTGGGGCTGGTGGTCCTCATCTACTTCACGTTCCGCGTCAGCAAGTGGGGGGGGATCGGCGAGAAGGGGTACAAGCTCACCGTCGATTTCGAAAGCGCCTCCGGCCTCGAGCCGAAGGCGAACGTGAAAATGGCCGGCGTCCCCGTTGGGAAGGTGGAGGAGATCCAGCTCGTGGGAAACCGTGCAAGGCTCGTGCTTCGGATCGTCGAGGGGGTCCGCATTCCGATCGATTCCGTGGCCTCGATACAGACCCAGGGCCTCCTCGGGGAGAAGTACGTCGAGATGCTTCCGGGCAAGCAGACCGAGCAGGTGCTCCCCCCCGGCGGGCGGGTCGCGAACACTCTCCCGCCGCTGAACCTGGACGAGATCGTCCGGAAACTCTCCCTTATCGCCGACGACGTCAAGCGTTTCACCGAGACCCTGTCCGGCACGATCGGGACCGAGGAAGGGAAAAAAGCCATCGCGGAGATCATCCGGAACGTCCGGGAGGCGAGCGCCGTGCTCCGGAACGTCTCCACGGGGAACGAGGAACGGCTCAACCGGATCCTGGCCAACATCGACACCCTTTCCGCGGACCTGAAGGACATCTCCTCGTCCAACAAGGAGGACCTTCGGGCCGCCATCGCGAACCTGCGGGCGTTCTCCCAGACGCTGAAGGAGCAGACCCCGGGCCTGGCGAAGAAGCTCGAGGCGATGGGAGACCAGGTCAGCGGGGTGATCGGCGAGAACCGCGAGAACATCAAGGAGAGCATCTCGAACCTCAAGAGCGCCTCGGCCAAGCTCGACAACACCCTGGCCTCTGCGGAGAAGGTGCTCGCCAAGATCGATCGCGGGGAGGGGACGCTCGGGAAGCTCGTGAACGACAACACGGCGCACGCCTCCCTCACCGACACGCTCGACGGCATCAACCGGTACGTCCGCAAGACCGAGGCGCTGAAGACCTTCCTGGACTATCGGCTCGAATACCAGACCGAGCCCTCCGAATTCAAGCACTACGTGGACCTGCGGCTGCAGCCTTCCGCGGACAAGTACTACCTCATCGGGGTCGTCGACGATCCCAGGGGGAAGCTCAACTCCAGCGACACCACGACGACCACCAACGGGGTGACGACCCGCACGCTGCAGGATTCGTACACGAACAAGCTGAAGTTCACGGCGCTGGTCGCGAAGCGCTTCTCGGGCCTGACGCTCCGGGGCGGTGTGATGGAGTCCACGGGAGGGGTGGGGGCCGACTACGAGGTCCTGAAGGACCGGCTCACTGTGGGCCTGAACGCCTACGACTTCACCCGGAAGGGGAATCAGCCCCCGCATTTGAAAGCCTTCGGCAACTATGATATCGTAAAAAACCTTTTCATCACGGGCGGCGTGGACGACATCCTCAACAACGAAAAAAACCTGAGGACCTTCTTCCTCGGCTTCGGGATCAAGTTCGAGGACGAGGACTTGAAGACCGTGCTGGGAGCCGTCCCGATCAGGCGGTAAGCTTTGTCTTTCGACCACATGACGAAAGAGGCGCGGAAGGGAAGCGCACCATGGCGAGAATCCATCGGGCGATCTTGAGCGTGTCGGACAAGGCGGGCATCGTGGAGTTCGCGAAGGCGATCTCCCGGCTCGGGGTGGAACTGTACGCGTCGGGGGGGACGGCGAAGCTGCTCAAGGAGAAAAAAGTCCCCGTCCGCCTCATCGAGGACTACACCGGGTTCCCCGAGATGCTCGACGGCCGCGTGAAGACGCTCAACCCGAAGATCCACGGCGGGATCTTGGCGCTGCGGGACAACCCCGGGCACATGAAGACGATCGACGCCCACGGCATCCTGCCGATGGACATGGTGGTCGTCAACCTCTACCCCTTCGAGGCCACGATCGCGAAGCCGGGGTGCACGCGCGCCGAGGCGATCGAGAACATCGACATCGGCGGGCCCTCGATGCTCCGCTCGGCGGCCAAGAACCGCCGGCACGTGGCGGTGGTCTGCGACCCGGCCGACTATCCCGATATCCTGGAGAAGCTGAAGAAGGGGAACGGCAACCTCGATCCGGAAACGCACGCGGAACTGGGTCGGAAGGCCTTCGCGCTCACGGCCGCCTACGACGCGGCGATCTCCAACTACCTGGGGCAGGGGGAGAACGGCCTGGAGGAGTACCCGGCGACCTTCACCGCCCAGTGGCGCAAGGTCCAGTCCCTGCGCTACGGCGAGAACCCGCACCAGTCGGCCGCCTTCTACGCGGATCTCAGGCTTCCCGGCGAGCCGACCCTGGGAGGGGCGCGGCAGACCCAGGGGAAGGAGCTCTCCTACAACAACATCGTCGACATCGACGCCGCCCTGCAGCTGGTCCTCGAGTTCGGGGAGCCAGCCGCGGTCATCATCAAGCACACGAACCCTTCCGGCGTGGGGGTGTCCAGGCGACGGCTGGTCGACGCCTTCAAGAAAGCCAGGGAGTGCGACCCGGTGTCCGCCTACGGGGGGGTGATCGGGTTCAACCGGCCGGTGGGTGTCGAAACCGCCCGGGAGGTCGCCGCCTCCTTCTTCGAGGCGGTCATCGCCCCTTCCTTCGACAAGGCGGCCCGGAAGATCCTCTCCGCGAAAGTCAACCTTCGGGTCCTTTCGACCGGCGGGGAGTTCCGCTGGGGCGGCCAGGTCGGACACGAGATGAAAAAGGTGAGCGGCGGCCTGCTCCTGCAGAGCAGGGACCGCCACGTCCTTTCCGCCTCGGACCTCAAAGTCGTGACGAAGCGCGCGCCCACCGAGGACGAGCTCGAGGCCCTTCAGTTCGCATGGAAGGTCTGCAAGCACGTCAAGTCCAACGCCATCGTTTACGCGCTCAAGGACCGCACGGTCGGCGTGGGGGCGGGTCAGATGAGCCGGGTGGACAGTGCGAAGATCGCAGTGATGAAGGCGCAGCGGCCCACGAAGGGATCGGTGGTGGCCTCCGACGCCTTCTTCCCCTTTCGCGATGGCCTCGACGCCGCGGCAGCGGCCGGGGCGACGGCCGCCATCCAGCCGGGCGGATCGGTCCGCGACGCCGAGGTGATCGCCGCCGCCGACGAGCACGGCATGACGATGGTGTTCACGGGGGTCCGGCACTTCAGGCATTAGCAGGCGGGGTAGCAGGCGGGGACACTCCTCAACGTGAAACTTGGGAAAACAAATTCAGGAATGTCCCCGGTTATAACAGGAGTGTCCCCGCCTGCCGTTGAGGAGTTTCCCCGATAACCGGTTAGAACAGGAGGGAGCGCGTGGGGCTGAAAGTCCTTGTGGTGGGAAGCGGCGGGCGCGAGCACGCCCTCGTCTGGAAAATCGCGAAGAGCCCGCTGGTGGAGAAGATCTACGCCGCGCCCGGGAATCCCGGGATCGCCGGGAACGCCGAGCTTGTCCCGATTTCGGTGGATGACCTTCCGAAGCTGCGGGACTTCGCGGTGTCGAAGCGGATCGACCTGACGGTCGTGGGCCCGGAGGCCCCCCTGGCGGCCGGCCTGACGGACCTGCTGGCGAAGGAGGGGCTCCTGGTGTGCGGGCCGAGCAAGGCCGCCGCGCAGCTGGAGGGCTCCAAGGTGTTCACGAAGAACATCCTCGCGAAGTACGGGATCCCGACGGCGGACTTCCGCGTGTTCGACGAGTTCGACGACGCCCAGCAGTACGTGCTGACCCACCGCCTTCCCCTGGTGATCAAGGCGGACGGGCTTGCGGCGGGGAAAGGGGTGGCGGTCGCGGGTACCTACGAGGAGGCGGTCGCGTTCCTTCGGGACGTGATGGTCGACCGCCTGTTCGGCGCGGCGGGCGAGCGGGTCGTCGTCGAGGACTGCCTGACCGGCGAGGAGGCCTCCTACATCGTCTTCACCGACGGGGAGAAGATCGTGCCGCTCCCGACGTCGCAGGACCACAAGCGGATCGGCGACGGCGACACGGGCCCCAATACCGGCGGGATGGGGGCGTACTCCCCGGCCCCGGTGGTGACGCCCGAGGTGGAAAGGAAGGCCGTCACGAAAATCTTCGAGCCGCTCCTGGCCGGCATGCGCGCCGAGGGGATGCCGTTCCGCGGGATTCTCTACGGGGGGCTCATGATCGAGCGCGGCGAGCCGAAGGTGCTCGAGTTCAACGTCCGGTTCGGGGACCCGGAAGCTCAGCCGCTCTTCATGCGCCTCGACAGCGATCTCGTCCCACTTCTGATCCAGTGCGCGCAGGGGAAGCTGACCGACGCGGAGATGAAGATCGACCCCAGGCCCACGGTCTGCATCGTGATGTCCTCCGGCGGCTATCCCTCGTCGTACAAGAAAGGGTTCCCCATCACCGGCATCGAGGAGGCGGAAAGCCTGGGCGACGTGCATGTGTTCCACGCCGGGACGGCGATGAAGGACGGGAAGCTCGTGAACAACGGGGGACGCGTGCTCGGCGTGACCGCCGTGGACAAGGACATCCACAGCGCGATCGGGCGTGGCTACCGCGCCGTGGAGAAGATCTTCTGGGAGGGGGCGTACTTCCGGACCGACATCGGGAAGAAGGCCCTGGCCCGCATTTCTCACCGGGCTCCGTAGCGAGGCGTGAGGGCCGTGGCCGGTAAAGTCCTCATCCTCATGGGCAGCAGGTCCGACGCGGAGGTGATGGGTGAGGTCTCCAGGGCCCTCGCCGCGCTGGGCGTCCCGTGCACGACGACCGTGGCGTCCGCCCACCGTTCGCCGGCGCGGACGCAGAAGCTGGCGCGGGAGGCGGAGGAGCAGGGGTACCAGGTTATCATCGCGGGCGCCGGGGCCGCCGCCCACCTCGCGGGGGTCGTGGCGGCGGAGACGGTGCTCCCGGTCATCGGGGTTCCGCTGGCGAGCTCGCCCCTGTTCGGCCTCGACTCCCTTCTCTCCACCGCGCAGATGCCGGGCGGGGTGCCGGTCGCCACCATGGCGGTCGGCAAGGCGGGCGCCAAGAACGCGGCGTTTCTGGCCGCGCAGATCCTCGCGTTGTCGGACCCGACCCTCAAGAAGAAACTCAAGGATCTGCGGAGGGAGATGGCCGAGGCCGTCGCCGCGTCGGCCGAAGATCTTCCATGACCCGGCTGGCGCTTTTCGACGCGGGCGGCGTCGCCTGCTTCCCACCGGGCGTGGTCGAGTCGCTGCAGGCGGGCGGGATGGTGATATATCCCACCGACACGCTCTATGGGCTCGGGGTGGACCCGCGCTCGGAAGGGGGCCTGCGGAAGCTGCTGGCGATAAAGGGGCGCGAGGGGAAGAAGCCGATCCCGCTTCTCCTCGACGGGCCGGATCGGGTCTCCCTCTGGGCGGAGCACGTCCCCGCCGCGGGATCGCGCCTCATGGAGAAGTTCTGGCCGGGTGCGCTCACGATTGTCCTTCCGGCATGGCCCGACGTACCGGACCAGGTCACCGCCGGTGGCAGGACCGTCGGGCTTCGGGTGCCGGACCATCCCGTCCCCCGGGCCATGGCCAGGGCGTTGGGGGGGGCGATCACGGGAACCTCCGCCAACCGCGCGGGGAACCCCGGCAACTGGGGGAACGCCGAGGAGATCGTGCGGGAGTTCACCGGGGAGGTGGACTGGGTCCTGTGGGACGGCGCTTCTCCCGCGGCGCAGGCGGCGAAAGGCGCGGCCGGCCGCGCGCCCGGCTCCACCGTCGTGCGTGTCGAGGAGGATGATGTAACGCTCCTGCGTGAGGGGGCGATCCCTTTCCGCGAGATCGCAGACTTCCTGAAGAAGGGATAAAGCCATGGCCAACGTCGCTCCGTTTCGCGGAATCCATTACGACCCGGACAAGGTGGGGGATCTCTCGAAAGTGATCTCCCAGCCCTACGACGTGATCTCCCCCGAAGAGCAGAAGGCCCTCCACCGGCGTCATCCCCGAAACATCGTCTGGATCGACTTCGGCCTTTCGAAGGAGGGCGACGGGCCCTCGGACAACAAGTACACGCGCGCGGCCGCCCACTACCGGCAGTGGCTCTCCGAGGGGACGCTCGTCCAGGACGACCGCCCCGCTTTCTATTATTACGAGCAGGAATTCACCATCCCCGGCATGGGGACCTTTGTCCGCAAGGGGTTCTTGGGGGCGCTCCGCCTGTCCGCCTTCGGGGAGGGGGAGGTGCTCCCCCACGAGAAGACCCTTTCCAGGCCGAAAGAGGACCGGCTTGCCCTCATGCGGGTGACCGACGCCAACATGAGCCCGATCTTCGGCCTCTACTCGGACCCGAAGGACGAGGTGGTGGCGGCCATGAGGAAGGGGATGCCCGGCCCCCCCGATTTCACGGCGACCGACGACCTGGGGATCCTGCACCGCGTCTGGAAGGTCACGGACCCGGAGGTCCAGCGGGCGGCGGCGCGGAAGATGGAGGACAAGAAGGTCTTCATCGCCGACGGGCATCACCGGTACGAGACCGCGCTGGCGTTCCGGGAGGAGATGCGGAAGAAGTTCGGGAAGAGGGAAGACGCGGCCTACGAGCACGTCCTCATGTTCCTGTGCAACATGGACGACCAGGGGATCGTGATCCTTCCGACCCACCGCGGGGTCCATTCCCTCCATGCCTTCTCCGAGGAGGAGCTCGCCGCGAAGGTGCGCGCTCTTCTTCCCATGGAAACCCGCAAGGGGACGCCCGAAGAGGCGATCCGCGCCCTCGAGGCCGCGGGGAAAAAGGGCAAGGCGATCGCCTGGAGCGCGGGCGGAGGCCGGTTCCACCTCGTCACCTTCACCGACCTGCCGCGCTTTTGCGGGGAATGGCTCGCGAAATTTCCCCCGCAGCTGCGCTCCCTGGACGTGGTGCTCCTGCACGGTTTTTTCCTGGAGCGGATGCTCGGCATCTCCCCGGAAGCGGTCACGGCCGGGCAGTGCGTCAAGTATTACAAGGATCCCGCCAAGGCGGTGTCCGACCTCACGGGAGGCACGATCCAGGCGGCGTTTTTCCTGAACCCGGTGACCGTCGCGGAGTTCCGGAGCGTGTCGCTGTCCGGCCACGTCCTCCCGCAGAAGACCACGTTCTTCTACCCGAAGATCCTGACGGGGCTCCTGATCTTCCGCACCGGCGGGGATGAGCGCGTCCCGTCCTGAAAGCGACGGAGGCCCACGCGCCCCCCTCTCCATCCGTCAGCCTGCGAGGGGGTACCGCTTCTCCATCGACGCGGTTCTCCTGGCCGATTTCGCCGCGGCCTTCTGCGGGGAGCGGGCCCTGGACCTGGGGACGGGGTCGGGCGTGGTGCTCCTCCTGCTTTCCCGGTTGTGCCCTTCCTTGCGAACCGGCGTCGGTGTGGAAATCCAGCCCGGGTTGCACGACTTCGCCCGAAGGAATATCGGGGATAACGGGCTCGAGGGACGCCTTGCCGCAGTGCTTGGCGATTTCCGGGAGAGGCTGCCGGGCATATCCGACCGGGCATTCGACCTCGTCGTCTCCAATCCCCCGTACCGCCGGGTCGGGGAGGGGAGGAGGAACCCGGACCCGCAGAAGGAGATCGCCCGCCACGAGGTGGCGTGCACGCTGCCCGAGCTGTTCCGGGCGGCGGGAAGGCACCTTTCCCCGACAGGCCGGTTCGCGGTGGTGGGGCTCCCGAAGCGACTTCCCGAGATGCTCGCCTTCGCCGAGGCCGAGAGGATCTTCCCCGAGACGCTGCGTTTCGTCCATCCGTACCCGGACCGCCCGGCCAACCTGCTGTTGTTCGCCGGCGGCCGCCGGAAGGCCCGGGAATTAACCGTCCTTCCGCCGCTCGTCATCTACGCGGAGAAAGGACGCTACCATCCCGAGGTCGAGAGGATCTACCGGGGCATCCTGAAGAAGCAGCCGGGAACCCGTCACTCCGCCTTGAC
>CAYILU010000051.1:0-8965 GCA_964364235.1 uncultured bacterium
CCCCACCAGGCCTTGAGGCGGTCCGAGATCGTCTTCTCGTAGCCGGCTTCCGAGGGATCGTAGTACCTGCGCTCCCCTAGCGTTTCGGGGAAGTAGTTCTCCGGGACGAACGCTTCCGCGAAGTCGTGCGGGTATTGGTATTTCTCCCCGTATCCCAGATCCTTCATCATGCGCGTGGGGGCGTTGCGGAGGTGGAGGGGAACCGGGTGGCTCCCCCCGGACCGGACGTCCTTCATCGCCCGCCCGAACGCCGTGTACACCCGGTTGCTCTTCGGGGCGGTGGCGAGATATACGGCGGCCTGAGCCAGGGCCAGCTCCCCCTCGGGGCTGCCGAGCATCCGGTACGCCTCCGAAGCCGCGAGGGTGAGCTGTAGCGCGCCCGGGGCGGCGTTCCCGACGTCCTCCGAGGCGAAGCGGACCATCCGCCTCGCGATGTAGAGGGGATCCTCACCGGCTTCGAGCATCCGCGCAAGCCAGTAAAGGGAAGCGTCGGGATCGGAGCCTCGCAGGCTCTTGTGGAAGGCGGAGATGAGGTTGTAGTGCTCCTCCCCGTCCTTGTCGTACAGCAGCGCCTTCCTCCGAAGCGCCTCCTCGGCCGTCGCCACGTCGACCTTCCCGAGCCCCTTGTGCTCCGCGATCGCGACCGCGGCCTCGAGGGCGTTCAGCGCGACCCGCGCGTCCCCGTCCGAAATCCCGACGATGTGCCGGAGGGCGTCCGGCTCGAGGAACGGATCCGGCTTCCCCAGCCCCCTTTCCGCATCGGCCAGCGCCCGCAAGACGATGGTTTCCACATGGGCCGCCGTCAGGGGGGTGAGGACCAGAACGCGGCAGCGGGAAAGAAGGGCGTTCCGGATCTCGAACGACGGGTTCTCCGTAGTGGTCCCGAAGAGGGTGACGGTCCCTTCCTCGACGAAGGGGAGGAGGGCGTCCTGCTGGGCCTTGTTGAACCGGTGGATCTCGTCGATGAAGAGGATCGCGGGCCGCTCGTCGGCCCGGCCACTCATCTTTAGCTCCGTCAGGGCGTCCTTGATCTCCTTGATCCCTTCGATCCCTGCCGAGTAGGGGAGGAAGACCGCGTCCGTCTCCCGGGCGATGATCCGGGCGAGCGTCGTCTTCCCCGAGCCCGGCGGCCCCCAGAAGATGAGCGACGGGAGGGGGCGCGCGGAGAGCACGGAGGAGAGGAACTTCCCTTCCCCCAGTATCTCCTCCTGGCCGACGAACGCGGAAAGCGAACGGGGGCGCATCCGGTCGGCGAGGGGCGCGCGCGGCTGCTGCGCGCCCGGGAACAGCGAGGGCGGCTTCCTGGGGGAGGTCATGGGCTTTCTCTTTTCCTTTGGATAGATTATCCTAATCCCCGATGAAATGCGCCGGGATCATTGCCAAGCACACAGACCCCCGGGCGGAAAAGATCGTCTCCGAGCTGTGCGACTGGCTCTCCGCCCGCGGCCGGAGGGTGGTCCTCGACCGGGAGACCGCCGCCATCGTGGGCCGCGGCGAGGCCGTCGTCCGCTCCAAGCTCCCCGAGAAATGCGACTTCCTCATCGTCCTGGGAGGGGACGGCACGCTCCTCTCCGCCGCCCGGGTCGTGGGGACCTCCGGGAAGCCGATCCTGGGGGTGAACCTCGGTGCGCTCGGGTTCCTCACCGCGATCGCCCTGGAAGAGCTCTACCCCGTTTTGGAGAAGATCTTCTCCTACGACTTCGACTACGACGAGCGGATGATGCTGGTCGCCCACGTCCACCGGATGGGGGAGCGGGTGGCCAACTACACGGTCCTGAACGACGTGGTGATCAACAAGGGCGCGCTCGCGAGGATCATCGACATCGAGACGACCGTCGGCGAGATGTACCTGTCCACGTTCAAGGCCGACGGCCTCATCATCTCCACCCCGACTGGCTCCACCGGCTATTCGCTCTCCGCGCAGGGACCCATCGTGTACCCGATGCTCCGCAGCATCCTGATCACCCCGATCTGCCCGCACACCCTCACCAACCGGCCGCTCGTCATCCCGGAAGACCTGGTCGTCCGGGCGGAGCTCCGCTCCAAGGAGGCCGACGTGTTCCTGACGCTCGACGGCCAGGTGGGGTTCGGGCTCCGGGAGGGCGACGTGGTCGAGGTGAAGAAGGCGGACGCACCCCTGCGGTTTTTCCGCTCCCCCTACAAGGATTACTTCGCCGTCCTGCGCACCAAGCTCAAGTGGGGAGAACGGTGATCCTCCTCCCTCGATGCTGATCGAACTGTCCGTCCGCAACCTCGCCATCTTCGAAGATGTCCGCGTCCCCTTCGCCCGGGGGCTGAACGTCGTCACCGGGGAAACGGGAGCCGGGAAGTCGATACTCGTGGAGGCGATACGCCTCGCGCTGGGCGAGAAGGCGGACCCGGTCGCGGTCCGGACGGGGGAGGCGGAGGCCGAGGTCACGGCGCTATTCGACCTTTCCCGCCGCGTGGAGCTTCGGGAGGCGTGGGAGGAGGCCGGATTCCCGTGGGAGGAGGAGCTCGTGCTGCGCAGGGTGATCCCCGCCTCGGGGCGGGCCCGCGCCTATTTCAACGGCCGTCCGGTCGCCCAGTCGGCCCTGGCGGAGCTTGCGCCGCGGCTGGTGGAGATGGTGAGCCAGAACAGCGTCCCCTTCCTGCTCTCCCGGGCGGCCGCCCTCGCCGTGATCGACGAGTTCTCGGGGACCGTGCCCCAGGCGCAGGAAGCGCGCCGGGCGTACCGCCGCGTCAGCGCGTTGCGCCGCGAGGCCGAGGAGGCCGCCGCGCGCGGGGAGAGCGCCCGGTCCCGGATCGAGTCCCTCGACTACCGGATCGCGGAGCTCTCGCGCGCCGCTCTGGTCCCGGGGGAGGAGGAGGAGCTGGCGGCGGCCCACGCCGTTCTCCGGAACGCGTCCAAGGTGCAGGCCGCGCTTCGAGACGCCGAAGAGGCGTTATCCTCCTCCGAGCACTCCGCGGCTTCCACGCTGTCGTACGCCGTCACCCGGGCGCGGGAGGCGTCCGCGGCCGATCCGCGCCTGGCGGAGCTGGTGGAGCGCCTCCGCTCGCTCCAGAGCGAGCTGCAGGAGCTGGCCCGCGACCTGGTTTCCCGGGCGGCCAAGGTGACCGTCGAGGCCGACCGGCGCGAGCAGATCGAGGAGCGCCTGAGCGAGATCCGTCGCCTGAAGAGGAAGTACGCGAAGGAGACCCCGGAGCTGATCGCCCACCTGGAAGAGCTCCGGGCGGAGCGCGGAGCGCTGGACGCGGCCCTGGAGGATGAGCGCAGGGTCCGTGAGGCGCTGCGCGTCGAGGAGGAGGGGTGCCTCGCCGCCGCCGTGGCCCTGGGCAAACGGAGACGGGAAGGGGCGGAAAAAATGGCCGCGGCCGTGGAAAAGGAGCTGTCGCGCGTCGCGCTCGCCGGCGCGAAGTTCCGCGCGGTCGTCGAGTCCCGCGCGCCCGCGGCCGCTTCGCTCTCCGCGTCGGGGCTCGACGAGGCGGAGCTCCTGTTCTGCGCCAACCCGGGGCAGGACCTGCGGCCGCTCTCCCAGACCGCTTCGGGGGGAGAGCTGTCGCGCGTGATGCTGGCGCTGCGGAACGCCTCCGCGCGAGGCCGAACCGGGCGGACGATGGTCTTCGACGAGATCGACACCGGCATCGGGGGCCGGGTGGCCGAGCGGGTGGGCGCTCGACTCAAGGGCCTGGGAGGGTCGGCGCAAGTGGTCTGCGTGACCCACCTCCCCCAGGTCGCGGCTTTCGCGGACAGCCACCTCCTGGTGGCCAAGACCGCCGGGAAGGGAGTCGTCACCACCAGCGTGAAACCGCTGTCGAAACAGGATAGGATAGGGGAATTGGCGCGCATGATCTCGGGAACCGAAGTGACCGGGGAGGCGCGCGCGCACGCGAGAGAGCTGATCGAGAGGGCCGCAGGGGGATGATCCGCAAGGCGAGGATGGGGGACGTCAAGACGATCCGGAAAATGATCGCCGAGTACGCCCGGAAGGGGGACATGCTCCCGCGGTCGCTCAGCGAGATCTACGAGAATCTCCGCGACTACTTCGTTTTCGAGGAGGTCGGCGGCGAGGTGATCGGTTCGGCCGCGGTCCACATCATGTGGGAGGACCTGGCCGAGGTCCGATCGCTCGCCGTGCGCGAGGACAGCATGCGCCGCGGGGTCGGGACCCAGCTGGTCGAGGCGTGCGTATCCGAGGCGATCGTCCTGGGGATCACGCGGGTGTTCGCGCTCACGTACAAGCCCGGGTTCTTTGAAAAACTGGGGTTCAGGCAGGTGGACAAGTCCGAGCTGCCGCACAAGATCTGGTCCGATTGCCTCAAGTGCTCCAAGTTCCCGGATTGCGACGAAGTCGCGCTGGTGGCCGATTTCACAGGAACGCGGAATGCCTGAGGCTCTCTTCGGCCTCGTCGAAAAGGAAGTCGCGCGGCGCGGCGGGGGGCAGTCGGAGCTGTTCCTCTCGCGGGAACGTTCGCGCCGGTACGACGCGCGCGGGGGAGGGATCGACTCCATCTCCTTTTCGGACTCCCTCTCCCTCGGCGTTCGCGTCTTCCGGAACGGCAGGATGGGCTTCTCCTACGGGTTTCGCGAAGGATGGGAGGAGATCGCCCGGATGGTCGATGCGGCCGTTTTCTGCGCCGACTCCTCCGACCCCGATCCCGCCTACGGTCTCCCGGACGCCGCCGGGGAATCCGCGGGACCGCCCCTGTTCGACCCTGCCTGGGATGGTGTCGGGGACCGGGAAAAGGCGGAGTTCGCCTCCGGTTTGGAGCGCGCGACCCTTGCCTTCGACCCCAGGATGAAACGGGTGCGGTCGGCCTCCCTGAAGGAGACGGTCGCGGAAGTCCGTTTCTGGAATTCCTCGGGCCGGTCCGGGGTCTACCGCGTTTCGCGGTACTTCGCTTATGTGGATTCGGTGGCCGAGCAGGGGGATGAGGCACAGACGGGGTACGGGTTCGGATTCGCCCGGCGGTTCGCCGACCTTCGGCCCGGCGCGATCGCGGAGGAGGCGGGGCGGAGAGCGGTGCGGATGTTAGGGGCCCGGCGCCTCCGGACGGGGTGCTGGCCGGCGATCCTGGAGAACTCCGCTTCCGCCGAGCTCCTCGAGGTGCTGATCCCCTCCTTTCTCGCCTCCCAGGTGGTCAAGGGGAAGTCGATGCTTGCGGGGAAAACGGGAAAGGCGATCGCCTCGGGGAACGTCCGGATCGCCGACGACCCCCTCGACCCGGCGGGGAGCGGCGCCGCGGCCTTCGACGGCGAGGGGACGCCCTCGCGCCCGAACGTCCTCGTGGAGGCGGGAGTGCTGAAAGGGTTCCTCTCCGACTCCTTCTGGGGCCGCAAGGTGGGGATGGGATCGACCGGCAGCTGCCGCCGTCCGGGACCCAAGGCGCCCCCGGCGGCGGGGATCTCCAACCTCCTCATTTCCCCGGGGGACAGGACGCCGGAGGAGATGCGGAAGGGCATGGGGGCCGGGATCCTGCTCACGGAGTTCCTGGGGATCCACACGGCCGACCCGGTGTCCGGCGACTTTTCGGTCGGGGCGGCAGGGATCCGGTTCGAGGGAGGCGAGGAGAAGGAGCCGGTGCGCGGGTTCGCCGTCTCCGGGAACGTCCTGTCCCTGCTCTCGCGGGTGGCGGAGACGGGCTCCGACTTCCGGTGGTTCGGGAACGTCGGATCCCCGTCGCTGGCAATCCCGGAGATTTCGGTGGGAGGGGAGTAGCGATGGCGGCGGAGCCGCTGTTCATCTTCGACCTCGACAACACGCTCTACCCGCCGGAGGTGACCCTCTGGCGGATCGTGGACGCCCGGATCGAACGGTATGTCCAGGAGCGGCTCGGGGTGGACCCGGAAGCCGCCAGCCGGATCCGCAAGGAGTTCCTGCGGGAGTTCGGGACCACGCTTCGGGGCCTCATGCACTATCACGGCGTCCCCCCGGAGGAGTATCTCGATTTCGTGCACGACGTGCCGATCCCCGAGATCGTCCCCCCGCGCCCCGAACTCCACCGGATGCTCTCCGCGCTTCCGGGCAGGCGGGTGGTGTTCACGAACGGGTCGGGGGCGTATGCCCGGCGGGTCCTCGCGGCCCTGGGGGTTTCGGAACTGATGGAAGGGGTTTACGGGATCGAGTTCATGGAATACATCGCAAAGCCCTCGCCCTACCCGTACGCCAAGCTCCTGCAGGCGACGGGAGCGCGCGCGGAGGCATCCCTTTTCTGCGAGGACGTCCGCGAGAACCTGCTCCCGGCCCGCGAGCTCGGGATGTTCACCGTCTGGGTGGGGGGGAAGGAAGAAACCTCCCCCGCCCATGCAGTCGTGAAAGACGTGTGCGATCTTCCGGGAATTCTCCACAGGTTCCTGGAGCCGAATATTTCAGGAGGAAGTCGATGACGGAGAAGAAAGGAAAGCGCAGGTACTGGAGAAGGCCACCCCGCCGCAAGGAAGGGGAGGCGCCCGGGTCCGCGCAATCGGACCGGCAGGCAGGGGCCGCCGGCGAACCGCCGGCCGAGGGGGGGACCCCGTTCCCCGGGGAGGAAAGGCCTTTCCGCAAAGAGGGCGGCGAGCCGCCGGAAGCTGCACATCCGGAGGAGGCTCCGGGTGCGCTGACGGAACCCGAAGCCCTCGATGTCGCCAAGGCGGTCACCGGCGACGCCGCGCCGGAGAAGGGGCGGCGCCGGCCACGAAGGCGCAGAGGGAAAGGCGGGGCGGCCGCGCAGACGGGATCGCCGCCGGCCGGAGCCCCGGCGGAGTCGGATCGCGAAGCGGGGGAGCCGGGTGGCGCTTCGATCCGGGCGGAAGCCCCTGCCGCGGGGGATTCGGAATTCTCCGCCGAAAGCGTGTCCGGGGGGGAAGGCAGCGCGGAAGCGGAGGGGCTCGAGGAGGGCCGGACGGTCCCGGGCGAAGAGGGGGAAGCCCAGGCGGCCGAAACGGGTGGCGAGCCGAGGAAGGGACGCCGGCGCAGCAGGCGCCGGGGATCTCGCCGCCGCAAGGGGAAGGGGGTGCCCGCCGCGCCCGAGGGCGAGGCGGCGCCGGCCGTTTCCCCCGCGACCGGGGAGACCGCCGGATTGGCGGAAGGGACCACCTCCGAAGAGTACGGGTCGGCCGTGGACCCGGACACGTGGGGCGAGCCGGAGAAGGAGGAAGACAAGGATGAGGGGGTTGCCGGCGAGCCCGGCAAGGGGCCCCGGAAGACGATGCTGATCGACGGGATCCACCCCGAGGAGATCCGGGTGGCCTTCACAAGCGACGGGAACCTCGATTATTTCGAGGTGGAGAACCAGCGCAAGAAGCAGTTCAAGGGGAATATCTACAAGGGCAAGGTCGTCAACGTGGCCCACGCGATCGAGGCGGCCTTCGTCGAGTTCGGCGGGGGACGGCACGGCTTCCTCCCGCTGAACGAATACTGCGGCGGCGCGCTGATGGACCAGCTGGGCTCGTGGAACGAGGGGGACAAGCGCCCCCACCTGCGCCCCGGGACCGAGATCCTGGTCCAGGTGACCAAGGAGGAGTCGTCCGTCAAGGGGGCCGCGGTCACCTCCTACATCAGCATCGCGGGCAGGTACCTCGTCATGATGCTGGGGATGAAGCGCTACGGGATCTCGAAGAAGATCACCGGCGAGAAGGAGCGGGAGCGCATCCGCAAGAACATGGAGAAGCTCACGTATCCCGATCACCTGGGGTTCATCGTCCGGACGGTGGGGGCCGGCCAGCCGCTGAAGGACCTGAAGGCGGACATGGAGAACCTTCTCAAGCTCTGGAACCGGACGGTCGAGGGGGCGCGGACGCAGAAGGCACCGGCCCTGCTCTACGAAGAGCAGGACATCGTCGTCCGCACGCTGCGGGACAACTACGCGTCCGACGTCGCCGAAGTGCTGATGAACTCGCCCGACTCGTACCGCAAGGCGCAGGCGTTCTTCGACGTCTACTACCCGAAGCAGAAGCAGAAACTCAAGCTGTACCAGCAGAAGCGCCCCCTGTTCTCCAAGTTCAACCTCGAGGAGCAGCTGGAGAAGGCGTGCGTCCGCAAGGTGGCGCTCCCCTCCGGCGGCCACATCGTGATCGACCGGACCGAGGCGCTGTGGTCGATCGACGTGAACTCCGGCCGCTCGTCCAAGGACCGGGACATCGAGGACACGGCCTACCGCACGAACAAGGAGGCGGCCTCGGAGGTGGCCCGCCAGCTCCGGATCCGCGACATGGGCGGCCTGATCGTCGTCGACTTCATCGACATGGAGAACCGGAACCACAACAAGGACGTCGAGAAGACCCTCAAGGACGCCCTGAAGCGCGACAAGGCGAAGAGCGACGTCTCCAGCCTGGGGAAGTTCGGGCTGGTCGGCATCAGCCGACAGCGGATGGGGATCTCCTTCTACGAAGTTCTTCTGAAGGAGTGCGAGCAGTGCGCCGGCACGGGCTCGCTGGCGACGATGGATTCGGTGATGGTGCGCCTCTTCCGCCAGGTGCACAACGAGATGTCCAAGGGGCTGCCCAAGGACGTCGCGGTCCGCGTCTCGCCGCAGCTCCTGGAGACGCTGATGAACCAGAAGCGCGACGCGATCGCGCTGCTGGAGAAGACGTGCGGAGGACGGATCTTCTTCGTGTCCGACCTTTCCCTTCCGCCGGCTTCCTTCTCCGTGGGAGAGAAGGCGACGTGATCGATCCTTCCGTCCATACCCTTGCCACACAGGACCGGCTGGCCCGCCTATGCAGGCGGTACATCCGGGTCGCATTCTTCTATCTCGCCCTGGGGCTCCTGCTGGGGACCGCGATGCTCCTCTTCGGGAACGACAACTTCCTGTTCGTCCACGCCCACATGCTGCTCGTCGGGTTCGTCCTGTTCCTGATCTACGGCATCGGGTACAAGCTGATCCCCACGATGTTCTTCGGCCTGCCCCGGGTCGTGCACATCGGGTGGGCGGAGGCGCAGTTCTGGATGGCCAACGTCGGCCTGGCCGGGATGCTGGTCGGCGCCGTGATGCCGGTGGGGCT
>CAYILU010000052.1:0-8773 GCA_964364235.1 uncultured bacterium
ATCGCGGGAGCGTCGTTCACCCCGTCCCCTACCATCGCGACAACTTCGTGCGCCTTCACCAGCTCCCTGACCTTGTCGAGCTTGTCTTCGGGAAGAAGCCCGGCGAAAATCCCGTCGACACCCGCCTCCGCTCCAACCGCCCGGGCGACCTCGGGGCGGTCCCCGGTAAGCATCACCCTGTGCCGGCCCCACCGGGCGCGCAGCGCCCGGATCACCGACGGCGCCTCCTCCCGGAGCTCGTCCGCCATCTCCAGGACCCCGGCGATCCCCTCCGAAGTCCCCACGATCGAAACGATGCGGGAGTCCCCCCCTTCCTCTCCGGGCGACAGGAGCGCATCCAGGATGGACGGCTCGGCCCCCATCTCATCGAAGAGCCGCCGGTTCCCCACGAATACCCGCCTCCCCTCGACCTCCGCGGAGACGCCGCGCCCCCCGATCGTCTCGAAGGTGCGCGCCAGGGTCCCCCGGGCGGCCAGCGCGACCCCTCTGCGCCGCGCCTCGTGCCGGATCGCCTCCGCGGCCGGGTGCGAGGAGCCGGCCTCGACCGCACCGGCCAGCCGCACGACCTCCTCCTCCCGGACCCCTTCCGCCGGGATTACCCGCGTGATCTTGAGCTTTCCCCGGGTGAGCGTGCCGGTCTTGTCGAACGCCACCGCGCGGACCTTTCCGAGCGCCTCGAGGTGGCTTGCCCCTTTTACCAGGATTCCGTCCCGGGTGGCCCGCGTGAGCGCTGCCACCGTGACGACGGGGGCAGCGAGCACGATCGCGCAGGGGCAGGCGATGACGAGAAGGACGAGCGCCCGGTACGCCCAGGCGGAAAAGGCCCCGTATCCGAGGGAGGGGGGCAGCGCCGCGACCAGGATGGCGGCGATCAGGACGGATGGAGTGTAGATCGCCGCGAACCGGTCCATGAAGGCCTGGATGGGGGCCTTCTGCGTCTGGGCCTCCTCCACGCGCCGCAGGATCCGGGCGTAAGCGGATTCCGACAGGGGCCGCTCCGCTTTTGCGAGCAGGAGGCCGCGGCCGTTCACCGTCCCCGCGTAGAGGGGGTCGCCTTCGGTTTTCTCCACGGGGATCGATTCACCGGTGAGGAGGGCCTCGTTGAGGTCGGATGCTCCCTTGAAGACGGTGGCGTCGACGGGGACCCGCTCGCCCGGACGGATGACGAGGGTGTCCCCCGGCCGGACTTCCTCCGCCGCCACGGTCCGCTCCCGCCCCTCCGCCCCCCCCTCGCGGACGACGGCGGTCTCCGGGGAGAACGCGAAGAGATCGGTCGTGGCCTTCCGAGCACGGTCGAGGCTCCGGGCCTCCAGGTAGCCGGCGAGGGCGAACAGGGTGACGACGACGCCTGCCTCCGCCCACTCCCCCATCGCAGCGGCCCCCGAGATGGAGATCGTCATGAGGGCGTTCATCCCCAGGGAGCGGTTGCGGATCTCCCGTGCGCCGCGCACCGCGATCCGGACCCCTCCCGCGATCACGGCGACCGCGAAAAGACGCGTCGGCCAGCCGGGGCCGGGGAGGAAGACGGAGAGGACGGCGCCCGCAAGGAGCAGGGCCGCGGAGAGGAAGAACGTGTTGAGGGAGGCTCTCGACGGCTCGGGGATCGCGGCCTTCCTGAGCGACTCGTCGATCGGGTGACCCTCCATCCCGATGGATCGCAGGGCGGTGAGGATCTCCTCGAGATCGCCCCGGTGGCGCACCTCGACCTGCCGCGAGAAGAGGTGGAAGGAGAGCTCCTCCACCCCGGGGATGCGGGATAGGGCCGAGCGGATCTCCTTCTCCTCGTCGGGACAGTCCATCCCCGGGACGAAAACCCGGCTGTTGATGATCTTCTTTCCGGTTCCCATGTGTTTATTGTATCGGTCGGCGGGGGAAAAGGGCCGCACCGGGCGTCGTTTCCCGCACGCGGGGGTCACATCTTCCGGCCGACGAAGATCCCCTTTTCGTCCGAGTAGGAGACAATCCTTCCTCCCTCGGCCCTGACCCGGAAGAACTCCCGCGCGCGGGGGAAAGCCGACAGGAACATCTCCTCCACCTCCCGCTGGACGGCCTCCGGCCTCCCGGTGCGCGCGACCCACTCCGGGAACGCGTGCTCCTTCCAGGCGCAGGAGACGTGAAGGAGAAGCAGGCCCGCCTCCTTGAGGAAGGAGACCCACTCGTCGAGGTGATAGCTGCGCACGTGCGTGGGGTCCCGGAGCTTCTCGATCCCGTTCAGGAAGGCATCCAGCGCCGGGTCCTCCGGGACCACGCTGTCGATGACCCCGACCAGCCCGCCGGGCCTGACGACGCGCACGAACTCGGCGATCGCCGCGCGGATGTCCGGGAAGTGATGGGGGGCGATCCGGCAGGTGACCCGGTCGAACGACGCTGTCCGGAACGGCAGGCACTCGGCGTCGGCGGCGACGAAGTCGATGTTCTCGCGGCCGCGCTCGCGGGCCAGGATGGCGGCCTCCCGGAGCATCTCCGGGGTGAGGTCCGAGGCGACGACCCTCCGGGTGCGCGAGGCGATGGAGACGGCCGTGTGGCCGCCCCCCGTGGCCACGTCGAGGGCGGTGTGGGAAGGCTCGAGCGCCAGCCAGGAGAGGAGGATGTCCCGGTCGTCCGCTTCCGTGTGGTCGGCGCTCTGCCGGTACCGTTCCGCCACCTTTCCGAACTGCGCGCGCGTCTCCCGTTTTTCCGGCGGTTCCGTCAAGGGCCCCTCCTTCACCTATTCTCCGATGGGACCGTGGCGATTACAATGGGATGGCGATGACCGAGCCTTTCCCCCTTGTCTCCCGGCTCTACGCCGGCCCGTTCCCCGCCATCGAGGAAAAGCTCCTGTCCCTGCTCCCGGCCCGCTTTGCGCGGCCCGGCGGGTGGGAGCACGTCCTGCTGGTCCCCTCGAACGAGCTCCGGGAGCATCTCCTGCGCAGGCTCGCGGCGCGATGGGAGGGGGTCGCCGCCGGGGCGTCGATCCTGACCCTGTACGATTTCGCCCTTCGCCTGCTCAAGCACCGCGGGCGTTTCCCCCGCGAGCTTCCCCCCGCGCTTTTCTCGGCGGCCCTCTCCGCGGCCGTCCGGGAATTCTACGCGGGCGGCATCGGGGACTTCGCGTCGATCGCCGGGACGCCGGGGTTCCTGCCGGCGCTCTCCCGTACCCTGGCGGACCTCGAAGAAGGATGGCTCGGCCCGGACATCCTCCGTCTCGCGGAGCGGGAATGCCGGGAGGAGGGGCATCCCGGGAAGGCGGCCCGCTGGGCGGAGTGGCGCGGGCTCGTGGAGGCCGCCGGGCGGAAGGTCAAGGCGATGGATGGGATGACGCGGCGCCAGGTCTTCCAGGAGGCCGTGTCCGGGTTCGAGCAGCCGGGCTACCCGTTCCGTGTCTCCCTGTACGGGTTCTACGATTTCACGCGGCTCCAGTGGACGCTCGTCGATGCGATCCTCGGAAGTGGCCTCCTCGACGAGGTCTATTTCCCGGGGCTGTTCCGGGAGGACGGGTCGCTCTCCCCCGCGTTTTTCTACGCGGCGCTTGCGTGGGACCGTCTCTCCAGGGCGTTCGAGGGGAACGTGGAGATCCTGCGCGACCCGGCTCCCCCGGATGTCTTCGCGGTCCGGGACAGGCTGTTTTCCCTCGCCCCTCCGGCGGAGTTCTGTCCCGCCCCGGTGACGATCCTGTCCGCCCCGCACGAGGAGGGGGAGGCGCGCCTGTCGGCCCGAAAGGTCCGCCGCTGGCTCGACGAGCGCCCGGACGAGGAGATCCTGCTGGTATCCCGGAAGTTCGCCGAGGAGGCGGTTTCCGCGTGGGAACGGGCAGCGAAGGAATACGGCATCCGGACGGTGGAGCGGCTGACCGTCCCCCTTTCTTCGGCTCCGCCGGTGCGCGTGCTGCTCCAGATGATCGAGGCGGCCCGGGAAGATTTCCCGCGCCGCAAGACGATCGACATCCTGTCCTCGCCGTACCGCCGGCATGCCGCCGTCCCGCCGGTCGCGCCGCGTCCCGATCTCTGGGACGTGTGGAGCCGCGAACTCCTGGTGATCTCCGGCAAGGACTGGGACAAGCCGATCACCCGCCTCCGTCCCAGGGACATGGAGGAAGCGGAAGGAGACGCATGGAAGGAGCAGGAGGCGCAGCTTAAGCTTTTGCGAGCCGAGGTGCGCGCCCTTCGTACATCGCTTGTGCCCGTGCAACGGGCAAAGGGGTATGCCGGCCTCGCGAAGGGCTTGCGGCGTGTCCTGGTCGAAAACTTCCGGTTCATCAACGACGAGAGCCATGAGGCCGAGCGCGACCGACGTGCCCTCTCCGCCCTGTTCCTGCTGCTGGACGACATCGAGCGGATCCCGGACCGCGCGGCCCCGTGGCCGGGGGCCGACGAGGCGCTCTCCTGGTTCGCGGCGCTGCTTGCGGACCAGCGGTTGTTCGTGGGGGAACGGGGCGGGATGCGAGTCCCCGGCGCGGTCGTCGCCGGCGATCTCCACACGCTGCGCGGGGTCACCGCCGACCGGGTGATCTTCCTTTCGGCGAACGACGACGCGGTGCCGGCGCAGATCGACGAGGACCCCCTGCTCACCGACGAGGACCGGGAGGCGCTCAACCGGCTGACGCGGCGCCCCGAGCTTCCCGACGCCCTCTCTCTCCTGCGCAGGAACGCGGGGCAGGAGAAACTTCTGTTCGCCCTGCCGGCGGCATCGGCGAGGCAAGAGCTTTGCTTCTCCGTCCTGCGGGCGGATTCGGAGGGCGCCGTGAAGCGTCCTTCCCGGTATCTTCTCAACCTCCTTGCGCAGTTCGCGGGCCCGGAAGTCTTCGCGGAGGAGTGGGCGTCGAAGGCGCACGCGCAGGTTCTTTTTCTCCCCCGCTCTCCTTTCGCTATGCTGCGCGCGGAGGGGCCCTTGAGCCGGCGGGAGGAGGCGCTCCATTCGTGGCGGGACGGAAATCCCCCGAAAGACGGCGCGGACAGGATCCCGTGGCGAAGAATCGTGGCGACGCTTTCGGAGTGGGAGAGCCGCGAGGCGGGCGCTTCGCTCTTCCCTGGTTCGTGGATCGCCGCGCCGCGGCCGTCGTGGAGCACGTCGGAGCTGGACGAGCTGGCCCGCTGCCCGTACCGGTACTTCCTGCGGTACCGGCTGGGGCTTGACCCGGTCGAGGAGCCGGAGGAAGAACTGTCGCTTACGCCCGCCGAGGCGGGGCTCATCCTCCACGACATCCTCCACAAACTGGGCAAGGATGCCGCCGCCGGGAAGGGATGGGGAGACGCCGCGCCCGCGGCGAGGAAAGCGTTTGCAAACTTCAAGCGAGAGAATCCCACCGGCCTGCCGGGACTGTTCCTGTTGCGGTGCCGGGAGATCGAGCGGGACGCGGCCGCTTTCGTGGAGTGGGAGCGGGACCGCGCGGGCGATCCGGGGACGTACCGGGTGGCCGCCGTGGAGCACCGGTTCAAGGTTGCGGAGGAAAGGGGACTCCCCGCTTTCCGGGGAAGGGTCGACCGCATCGACCGGGGCCCGAGGGCGGAAGCGGAGATCATCGACTACAAGTACCGGGACGGTAAAAACGAGAGACCTCCCCTGGAATGGATCCTGAACGGCCTTTCCAACCAGATCCCGGTCTACCTTGCTTTCGCCCGGACGCTATCGCCGCCGCCCTCCGACGTTCGCGCCTCGCTCCTGTTCCTGAGGAACGGAGTCCGGCCCGTGACGGTCGAAGACGATCAGTGGAAGGCGGTGCGGGACGGGTGGTCCGAGGCCCTTTCCGGCTGGATCGCGCTCGACCGGTCGGGAACGTTTCCGCCGCTTCCCCACCACCGGTTCAGCTACGCGGGTGGCCATCCGCCGCGGTACTGCGACGCATGCCCGTTCGCGGACCACTGCCGCGTTTCTCCGCGCTTCGAGGGGACGGATCGGGAAACGGAAGCGCTCGCGCGTCGCGTCGACGAGGACATGGCACTGCGCCTGATCGGGGAGCACCGGCCCGCGATCCGGTGATGTCTTGGGGCCGTCGGAGTTCGATTTCGCAAGAAGGGGTTTGGAGCCGAATGGAAAGCGATCGCATAAAGGCCGTCACGGAGTTCGCCCGCGATATCGCGGTGGACGCATCTGCCGGGACGGGGAAGACGGCGACCCTGATCGCGCGCGTCACCAACCTGTTCCTTACGAAGAGCGATCTTCTCCCCGACCATGTCCTGCTCCTGACGTTCACCGAAAAGGCGGCGGCGGAGATGAAGTCCCGCGTGGTGGAAGGGCTGGAGCTGCTGTTCACCGCCTGCCGGTCCGCATCCTCCCTGCGGGAAGTGCGGGAACAGGTCGAAGCATGGAACACTCTCGTGCGGATTCCCGAGGGGGACCTCGCAACCTTGAGGGAGCGCGTGGAAGACCTGGTGGACGGAGTGGGACGGCTCTCCGTCACCACGTTCCACTCCTTCTGCCGGCGCATTCTCCTTTCCTTCCCCGCGGAGGCGGGAGTCGATCCGAAGTTCGAGGTGCTTCCGGAAGGGGAGGCGTCCGACGCGTGGGACAACGCGTTCCGCGCGTTCCTGCGCTCCGAGTTCGGCGGAGAGAAAACCGACCCCTCGTGGGAGCAGGTGCTTTTCCGCGCCCCGGGCCAGGAGGCCATCTGGTCGATGATCCGCCGCCTCTGCGTCTCCCAGCGGGACCTTCTTGCGGAGGGGGAGCTCGATTTCGGCTTGCCAGAAGACTTCCTGGCGTACCTTCGGCGCGAGTATGCGGACGAGGTCGAGTGGTTCCGGGCCTTCGTCGCCGGCATCGCCGATCCTACTCACGATATGGCGCCGGTCTTAGCCGATGCCTTGTCGATCCTGGAGAAGGCGTGGGAGGCGGTTTCGCGGGGCGACCTCGACGCCGCAGCCGCGCTGGCCCCGCAAGGCGCGAAGGCGTTTGCATTTCGTGCCGACCGGACGAGGAGTAAAAAGATATTTCCGCAACCTTCCGGTTTCACTCTTGCGGAAGCGCGGGACGCGCTGAAGGATTTCTGGAAGGAGCTGTCGGAGACGCCGTCGGGGCACGCCGCCGCCTGCTTCCTGGTGGACCGGGCGAAAGCGGCGCTGTCGTTCTACGGGAAGGCGAAGGGGAGCGGGCTCGATTTCATGGACCTGCTGTTGCGCGCGAACCGGCTGCTCGCCGGGAACCCCGACGTCGCGGCCTCGCTCTCGGGCCGGTTCCGCTACATCCTCGTGGACGAGTTCCAGGACACCGATCCCCTTCAGGCGGAGATGCTGAAAGCCCTTTCCTCGGACGGCGCGCCCGGACGGCTGTTCGTGGTCGGCGACCCGAAGCAGTCCATCTACGGCTTCCGGAGGGCGGACATCCAGGTCTACGCCCATTTCCGCGAGAAGATGCTCTCGCAATCGGGGGAAGGGATCGCGCTCATCCGCAACTTCCGGAGCCGTCCGGATCTCCTCGATGCCGTCAACGGACTCTTCGCGCGCGTTCTCTCCGGCAGGGAGGATTTCTCCCCCGCGTACGTCCCCGTGGTTTCCTATCGGCAGGACCCGGGCACGGGCTCTCCGGCGACGCGGTACGCGCTGGGGGACGAAGTTCGCGAGGCGGAGTTCGTGTGCGGGCTGGTCCAGGGGATCGTCGGGAACGTCGCCGTGGGGGGGAAGGGCGGCGCGCCGGAACGGGCGGCCTCGCTGAAGGACATCGCGGTCCTATACCGGTCGGACACGGGGGGAGACGTGCTTTCCGCCTTTCGCGAAGCGTTCGCCAAGGCCGGGATCCCCGTCGTCGTGCCTCCCCGAAAGGGGTTCTACTCCCGGCAGGAGGTGCAGGACCTGCGGATCGTCCTCTCCGCGATCGACGCGCCGGCGGACCTCTCCGCGCGGTACGCGGCGCTCAAGACGATCTTCTTCGGGCTGCGGGACGAGGAGATCCTGCCGCTGTACGCCGATGGATCGCCGCCCCCGTCGGCCAGGGTTAACGACGCGCTCGGGCTGCTCGCGCGGATCGAAGCAAACCGGGGGAGGGCGTCTCTCTCCGGCCTGTTGGCCGAGCTCTACCGCGAGACGGGCGTCGAGTTCGTGGCCGCGCGGCTTCCCGACGGCGACCGCATCGTCCAGAACCTGGCGAAGGCGGCCGGGATGGCGAGGACGTTCGAGTGGACCGGCGGCGGCTCCGTCAAAGCGTTTCTCGCCGACCTGCGGCGAAAGACGGAGGAAGACCGGCAGGAAAACGAGTTCCCCTCGTTCGACGAAGGGGAGAACGCCGTGCAGATCTCCACCATCCACGCCTCCAAGGGGCTGGAGTTCCCCATCGTGATCCTGGCCAACCTTTCGCGGGGAGGGAGGAAACGCGTCGAAGGGCTTCGGGTGGACCGGGTCCGGAAACTTTCCGCGGTGGTCTTTCCGGGCTTTAAAACCTATTCCGCGTTCCGGCAGATCCCCCTGGGTGCGGAAACCGTGACCTTCGAGCAGTGGGAGCAGGCGAAGCAGGAGGCGGAGGAAGTCCGACTGCTCTACGTCGCCGCGACCCGCGCGCGCGACCGGCTCTACTTCGTGGAAGGGGTGAAGGGTCAGGGGTCGGGACAAAGAGACGCGCTGCGCCACGGACTCTCCTTTGCCTCGGACGGCGGTGGAGAAACGTGCGCCGTGACCGGGCTTCCCGGAACGCGGCGCCTCTTCCCCGGCGGAGGAGAACTTCTGGAAGTCGCCGTCCCGGAGCCGCTTCCGGCACGGGAGGTTCCCCTTTCCGCACCGTTGGACCTTTCCTTCGCGAAAGGGTGGGACCCTCCGCCTCCGGCGCCTCCGCCCGTCCTTGCCGAGCCGGTCTCCTTAAAGGAGTTTCACGA
>CAYILU010000053.1:0-8707 GCA_964364235.1 uncultured bacterium
GTGTTGTTGTCGTTCACCGGGAGCGTTTTTTCCGCGGCCGCGGTCCCGGCGAAAGTTGCCGTGAGAAGGAGAAAAGCGAATAAGTTTACGCGAAAGCGCGTCATCAAGCCTCCCGGGTCGTCAAAATGGATGGCATTTATTCTAATCGCCGGAAGCGCCATTGTATATCATTTCCGGACCGCATCCCCACTGCGTCGACCGTCCGGTACGTCCCCGAGACGTTTCCCGTCGAGCGCACGTGGAAGGCCGTCCCGTTGACGTCGATGAGGTCCCGGAACCGCGTCTTGTCGTAGAGGTCCTTGAGGAAGGGGCTGACGTTTCCGATCTCCCTGGCATTCCGGAACGGTTTGTCCTTCCGGTACTCGATGATCTGGTCCGCCGTCGCGGCGCCGATCTCCCCGGCCTCCGCGGCGTCCTGCCCCGCGGAAAGGGCCATCAGGATCTCCTTGGGCGCGGTGTTGATGTTGACCCTCCCCGAGGAGTGGATCGTCACGAAGGGCGAAAGCTTCCCGAACCGCTCGGCGGTCATTCCCCGGACCAGCCGCAGCTCCTCCAGCGTGTCGAAGAAGTCGTTCTTCGCGCGGTAGGGGAACGGGAGGGAGAGGTAGTAGGAGCTTTCCGCCCCGCCGACCCGGGAGGTGTCGTCGTTGTCGAGCCAGTCGACGACCGCGTCGGCGAGGGACGGTTCGATGTCGAGGACCTCGAGGAGCCGGCGGAACACCGCTAACTTCTGCTCGTCCGGGGCGTTGCCGTTGGGGAGCACCAGCTTGTTCAGGTTTAATTTCCGTTCCTCGTCCTCCACCGTGACGAGGATGTCCCCATCCCCGAGCTCGATGGGTGGCACGGGCCGGGACCAGACCTCGTCGAGGGTGTCGTAACTGTTGTTTTTCGCGTCCTCGCGGAGAGCCACCGTTGCCGCCGCGACGCCCCCTTCGGCGAGGAGAGTCGCGCGGATGGAATCCCTGCCGTAGGCGCCCGTCTGGGCGGCGCGTGAGCCGGTCCGGAAGATCTCCATGGCCAGGACGACGATGAGGACGAGAACCAGGAGGGTGATCAACAGGGCGACCCCCGACTCGTCGGGGCGGCGGGCGGTCATTTTCCCTCCACCCTCCGCTTCCCGGAAAAGAGCGTCGAGGCCTCCTGCCCCGCCAGGGGAAGAGGGATGGTCCGCTTGTATTCCTGCCCCCGGTGATCCGTGAGGACGAAGGAGACCTTCCCGGGCAGGAGAAACTTCGATCCGCCGGGGGGCGGCCACTCCTGGATCCACTTCCGGCCGTCGAACAGCTCGACGCGGAATCCCAGGAGGCGCGACGCGAGCCGGGACTCGCTCGTGGGGATGCGGTTCTCGATGAGGGGGAGGTCGGCCTGCTCCCTGTGGAGCTCGATGTACTTCCCGTCCTCGCTGACCTTGGGGAAGTACCGGACCTTGACGAGCCCGGACGCCGGGCGGGCGCCGGTGGTGTCGGGGAGATCGAAGGCGGTGAAGAGCAGGGTGGACGCCGGTTTCCCCGAGAACTTGTCCGCCTTGCACGAAAACGCGGTGGTTTCGTTTCCTTGCGACGAGAAAGCCCCCGCGAGATCGGTGCCGATGCGGTCCATGCCGATCCGGAGTTGCCGGAAAGCCCCGGAGCGGTCCGAGAGGATCTCGAGGGTGCGCTCGGCCCCCTTGAAGGAGGACAGGAGCAGGACGAGGATCGTGGAAAGGATCGCTAAGGTGAGCAGGACCTCGATCAGCGTAAAGCCCCGGCCCCGCGACTTCATTTTACCGCGACGCTTGCGAGGGCGACCGTCTCCTCGTGGTCCTCCCCGCCCCATTTCACGATGACGTGGACTTCCCGCGCGTCGGAGTGGAGAGCCTGCTTCACGATGAGTTTCCACGAGTATTCGTCGTCGGGGGGCGGGAACTTCCCCTCCTTTTCCACGATCCCGGGAAACGGGGAGAGGTTCTCGCGCAAGAGGGACTCGCCCAGGAAGGCGGCGGCGGTCCATCGCTCGGAGCGCTCCTCGGCGGCGATCGCCCCCGACATCACCTGGTAGGCGAGCACGAGGGTCCCCGAAAGGATCGCCAGGGCGACGAGGACCTCGATGAGGGTGAACCCCCTTTTCCTCTCAGGCATCCTGGACCACCGTCCCCTCGAGGACGTCGACGGAGCCGTCGAACGGGTTGATCCGGAGCGTCCAGTCGGTGGGCTTCCCCTCGGCCCCGCTGTCCCGGAAAAAGATCCGCGCGGCGGAGACCCTTCCCCCGGGGAGATAGCGGATCTCCGTCACGAGGTCCAGGGGGCGTTCGTTCCCGTCGATCCGTATTCCCGTGATCGCGAGACGGCTGCCCAGCGGTTTCGGCCCGGGGTCGTCCCGGGTCTCCGTGCACCGGAACCGGTAGGTCCCCGCGGAGGGGTCGAGGACCAGGCGGGCCTCCTTCTTCTCGAAGAGGGCGAGGTCGAACGCCGTCTCGGAGCTCGCCGCGAGATCCCGGAAGACGCTGTTCCGGCCCGGCTCCCCCAGGGCCGCGAGACGCGGCGCGGCAAGCCAGAGGATGAGCCCCAGCACGAAGAGGACGACCGATAGCTCGACCAGCGTGAAGCCGGGGTTAGAGCCCGCATTTCTCACCACGTTCCGTAGCGAGAAATGCGGGCTAGTCCCAGGAGTTGATGTCGGCGTCCTCGCCTTCACCGCCCGGCACCTCGTCGCCCCCGTAGGAGCTGATGTCGTATTCCCTGTGCTGCCCCGGGGAGATGTAGACGAAAGGGTTCCCCCACGGGTCCTTCGGGACGCGGTCCATGTACCCCCCCTTGCGGTAGTTCTTGGGGACCCGGCCGCTCTCCGGAACCCTCACGAGCGACGCGAGCCCTTGTTCCGTGGAAGGGTAGAACCCGTTGTCGAGCTTGAAAAGCTCCAGCGCCTGCTCGATGTTCTTGACCTGGACGCGCGTCTGGGTCCGCTTGGCCTCCTCGGTCCGCCCGATCAGCTTGGGCACGACGATCGCCGCCAGCAGCCCCAGGATGACGATGACGATCATGATTTCGATGAGCGTGAACCCGCCCCGCGCGCGGTGCCGGTCCGCTTCCCGTTTCTTCGGCATCGTTTCCGTCCTCCTTCTTAACGAACGATCTGGGAGATATCGAGGAGGGGCAGCAGCACGGAGACGACGATGCCCGCCACGACCATCCCCATGAACAGGATGATGACCGGTTCCAGAAGGGAGAGGAGACGGGACAGCCTCGCCTCGATCTCCCCGTCGATGGCCTCCGCCATCTTTTCCAATATGTAGTCGAGCTTACCGCTTTCCTCGCCCACCGCGACCATCTGGATGAGGGTTGCGGGGATTTCGGCGTGGGCCCGAAGGGCCTCGGAGAGAGCGGTCCCTTCCACGACCCGTGCCGCCGCGGCGTGGATGTGCTCCGAGATCACTAAGTTGCCCACCACGGGGGCGACGATGCGGAGCGCCCGGTCCACGGGGATCGCGCCCGCCACGAGCGTGGAGAGGGTTCGGCAGAAGCGGGAAAGCGCCGAAAGGTGCGCGACCCGCCCGACGAGCGGGAGGCGAAGGAGCAGCGAGTCCCGGAACCTTTTCCCCCGGTCGGTGGCGAGATATCGGCGTCCCAGGAGAATCCCCCCGACGAGGAGGACCAGGAGCGCCCACCAGCCGGCGGACAGCACGTTCGAGATGGCGATCAGGACGCGCGTGGGGAACGGGAGCGCGTGGCCGAGGTGGGAGTACACTCCCACGATCTTCGGGACCACGACGCTCAAAAGGAAGATGACCACCAGCGTCGCGACGACGGCCATGAGGATCGGGTAGGTGAGGGCGGCCCGCACCCGGTTCCGGGTCCGCGCCTGCTGCTCCAGGTGGTCGGCCAGGCGGGAAAGGGAGAGGGGGAGCATCCCGCTTTCCTCTCCCGCCCGCACCATGCTGGCGTAAAGCTCGGGAAACAGGTCGGGGTGGGATTCGATCGCTCTTCCCAGGGGGGAGCCTTCCTTGACCGCCTCCTGGATGTCCACGATCGCCCGGCGGGATTCCGGCTCGTCGATCTGGGAGGCAAGCGACGAAAGCGCGGACACCACCGGGACGCCCGCGCCGACCAAAGTGGCGAGCTGCCGGGTCAGGAGGGGGAGAAACTCCTGCCGCCCCAAGAGGGAGAAGGAGGGGAAGAGCCGCCCGCTTTCCCGGCCCTCCGCGAGCGAAAGAGGGTAGACTCCCTCCTCGTGCAGCTTCCGCCGGGCGGAAGGGAGATTGTCGGCGTCGAGAACCCCTTTTTGCTCGATCCCCGCCCTGGTTATCGCCGTGTACCGGTAGGTGGGCACCTTACTCTTCCTGCGTCACGCGGAGGACCTCTTCGGCGGAGGTGATCCCCGCACGGACCTTCTCGGCTCCCGCGGCCAAGATCGTCCGCATTCCGCGGGACACGGCGAACGACTTGATCCCGTCCGCGTCGGAGCGCGTGAGGATCAGCGCGCGGATGCGTTCGTCCGCGGGAAGGATTTCGAAGATACCCACCCGACCCAGGTAGCCGGTGTTCAGGCAGGCGGGGCATCCCCCGCCTGCGTAGAACGGCTCCCGGGGAGGGGAGGAAAGACCGAGTTTCCCCCACTGCGCGGGGGTCGGGGTGTAGGGGACGCGGCAGGCGAGACACAGTCTCCGGACCAGCCGCTGCGCGATGACTCCCGAAAGGGAGGACGCGACGAGGAACGGCTCGATCCCCATGTCCACGAGGCGCGTCACGGCGCTCGCCGAGTCGTTGGTGTGGAGCGTGGACAGCACGAGGTGGCCGGTGAGGGACGCCTGGATGGCGATCTCGGCGGTCTCGGCGTCGCGGATCTCGCCCACCATGATGATGTCCGGGTCCTGGCGAAGGATGGACCGCAGGCCGTTCGCGAAGGTGAGGTGGATCTTGGGGTTCACCTGGATCTGGCCGACTCCCCGGATCTGGTACTCGATCGGGTCCTCGATGGTGATGATGTTCTTGGTCCCGGAATCCAGCCGGCGCAGGGACGCGTACAGCGTGGTGGTCTTTCCCGACCCGGTGGGACCGGTCACGAGGAAGATTCCGTTGGAGCGCGACAGGAAGCGCAGGACGAGGGAGAGGTCGTCCGGGGAGAGGCCGACGTCCTCGAGCCCGAGCAGGAGGCTCGACCGGTCGAGGAGCCTCAGGACGGTCCTTTCCCCGTAAGCCGTCGGGACGATCGACACGCGGATGTCGATCTCCTTGCCCCCGACGCGGATCTTGATCCGGCCGTCTTGCGGCAGCCTCTTCTCCGCGATGTCCAGTCCCGCCATGACCTTGATGCGCGAGACGACCGGCGCCTGCCACTTCCGCGGGGCGTTCACCATCGTGTAGAGGATGCCGTCCACCCGGTTCCGGATCACGAGCTCCTTTTCGTACGGCTCCACGTGGATGTCGCTGGAGCGCTCCTTGATCGCCCGGAAGAGCACGGAGTGGACGAACTTGATGACCGGCGCCTCGTCGGGGCTCTCCAGGAGGTCGCGGGTCTCCTCGATGGCCGCCTCGATGTCCAGGTTCCACTCGCCCGAGAGGCCCTCGACGATCTCCCGCTCCGGCGCGTGGACCTTCTCGTACGCCGCGTCGATCTTTTTCAGGATCGTGTCCCCGGGGGTCGGAATCACGCGGACGGGGCCCATGAGAAAGCGGACTTCGTCGATCGGATCGGGTGCGGACGGCCTGCCGGACAAAAGGACCAGGAGGCCGTCTCCGTCCCGGCAGGGGAGCAGCAGGTGCTTCCTCGCGTACCCGATCGGGATCTTCCCGAGGAGCTCCACCTCCGGCGCCAGGTTCTCCGGGACTTCCGTTCCCCGCTGTTGCGTTCGCTCGGTCAAGGGGTCACTTCCCCTTCTTCCCGGGGAGCATTCCTTCCACCTCCCCCTTGTTCTGCTCGATGAACGTGTCCATCTTCTTCTGCTGGTCCGCGGTCACCTTCGCGATGTCCCTGGGGTCCTTGATGACGTGCGGGGTCAGGAAGATCAGCAGGTTCGTCTTGGTCCGGGAGACCGACTTGAACTTGAAGAGGTTTCCCAGGAGGGGGATGTCCCCCAGGAGCGGCACCTGCTTCTCGGTCGTGCTGAAGGTCTCCTGCATCATCCCGCCCAGGACCACGGTGTCCCCGTTCCGGACGAGGACGCTCGTCCTGGCCGACCGCTTCGTCGTCGTAGGGCCGACCCGGCTGGCGTCCAGGAGCGAGGTGCCCTTGACGGCGGAGGACTCCTGGTAGATCTCCAGGTTCACGAACTCGCTCTCGCGGATGTGCGGCGTGATGCGGAGGGTGATCCCGACGTCCTTCCGCTCGATCGTGTTGATGAGGTTGGCGAGGTTGGTGGTGTCCCGCGACTGGCTCGTGATGAAAGGGACGTTCTCGCCGACGATGATCTCCGCCTCCTTGTTGTCCAGGGTCAGGAGGTGCGGGGACGAGAGGATGTTGATGTTGTCCCGCGTCTGGGCGGCCCGCAGCACGGCGGTGATGGCCGGCACCTCCGTACCGTCGGGGAGCTTGACCTTGCCCGCGATCCCCCCCGCGATCAGTCCCGTGCCGCCGAAGAGCAGCGGGTTGCCCGTGGCCAGGGCGGCGAACAGCTCGTTGACGTTTCCCTTGAAGTCGAAGTTCGTCCCGCCGATTACCGCCCCCTGGTTCCGGGTTTCGGCGGTTCCGCGGAACTCGACGCCCACGTCACGCCCCTTGTCGAGGCTGATCTCCATGATCAGCGCCTCCACGTACACCTGGCGGCGGCGGATGTCGAGCTTCTTGATGACATCGACGAGCGTCAGGTAGTCGTTTACGGAGGCGATGATGATGAGGGAGTTGGTGGCCTTGTCCGCCGTGATCTTGACCCCTCCCTCCAGCTCCGCGGAGATGACCCCCTTGATCGTCCCCGGCGGGCCGCCGGCAGGCGTCGGCGCGCCGGGTATGCGCTTCTCCGTCAGGCTGGCGAGGACCTTGGCGACCTCCTCGGCGTCGGAGTTCTCCAGGTAGTAGACGTTGATCTTTCCCGTGTTCTCGGGTGCGGGGATGTCGAGTTTTTTCAGCAGGTCCTCGATGTCGGTCTGCAGGTCCGCTCCCGCCAGCACGATCAGGCTGTTCGTCCGGACGTCCGGGATGAACCTGGGCCCCGCCCCGCGCTCCTTTCCCGGCCGGCCGCGGCGAACCCCCGGCGCCCCCGGCTGCGCTGTCACCTGGTAGAGTCCCTCGAGCGTCTTGGCGATCTCCATGACCGAGGCGTATTTCATGGGATAGATGCGGACCGTCGACGACGTCCCCTCGACGTCGATCTCCCCGAGGATCTTCAGGACGCGGTCGATGTTCATCCCGGAATCGATGAGGATCAGCGTGTTGGACGCCGGGAACGCGGTGAGGAGGCCGTCCTTGCTGATGATCGGCGCCAGCAGGGCGACGATCTCCGCCGTCTCCACGTACTGGAGGGGGATCAGGCGCGTGATGAACTGGGAGTTGGGGGATGCCCCGTCCGCGCTCGACAGGGACAGGCTTTCCTGCTTGGCCTCCCGGAGCGGGACGATCTTGATGGTGTTCCCCTGCTCCACGGTGGTGAACCCTTTCACCTGGAGCACCGACAGGAACACGTTGTAGGCCTCTTCGACGCTGATCTTGCGGGGGGAGATGATCGTGATCTTCCCCTGGACGCGCTCGTCGAAGATGAAGTTCTTCCGGGTCTGCTCGCTGATGAACTTGACGAGCACGGGAAGGTCGACGTCGGTGAAATCCATGGAGATGAACACGGGCGCGGCCTGGTTGTCGGCCGCCGGGGGACTCGCCGCCGGTGGAGCATTCGCCGCGAATGCGGACGCGGCAAAGATCCATAAGGCCGCCAAGCATGGGACGATCTTTCTCATCGCACACTCCCTGGTCATCGTATTTCGTAGGTGATCGAGTTTTTCTGTCCCTGCCGGAGGATGTTGACCGTGACCCGTTTTTCGTCCTTCAGGTTCTGGAAGATCGTGTACATCTTTTCCGGGTTGGAAAGCTCGACGTTGTTGACCTGCTGGATGACGTCACCTCCCTTGAACCCCAGCTGCTCGAAGGCCGATCCCGGCCGGATCGCTGCGATGCGATACCCCGCGGACCGGTTCCCCTCGAAATACGGGATCAGTCTCACGTTGGTCATGAACTGGTTGATGTTGGCCGTCAGTTGGGTGACCGTGGCTTCATCCAGGGAATAGGCGTTTTCCCCCAGGCGGGTGGCGCGAATCTCCCCGGCGGCGGGGGCCGCCGCGGCGGGGCCCCCGGCGGCGACCGGGGGGGCGGGGGGCGCGATGAGCCGGGTCTTCGAGCCCACCGGGAGGATCTCCAGTTTTTCCTGTTCCTTGCCGCGCGCGAGAATCACGTGGTCCCGCTCGATCCGTGCCAGGCGGACGCCCGGTTCGATTTCCGCCTGTTCCCTTTCCATGCGGGCGTCCTTCATCCCTTCCGCCCAGAGAATGGCGCGGCGGGCGGAGCGGGAGTCGGATGCGATGGTGCCGAGAAGAACGTACTTTGTCTTCGGCGCCTCGGCCGGCCCGGTGATCCCGGCCATCCTGGAAGGGATCTCCATTCCCTGGTCCGGGGCGAAGATGTTGGTCAACCGCTCCGGGGGAGTCTGCGGGGTCCTCGAATCCTGTCCCGCCGCCCCGCGTGCCGCTGCGGCCGGACGGGGGGCGAAGTGACGGACGGACAGGAAACGGCTCGCCGAGTAGCCGAGAGA
>CAYILU010000054.1:0-8621 GCA_964364235.1 uncultured bacterium
CCCGTATCTCCCGGAATTGCGATAGAATCTGCGAAAACCCAATGGGGCGTTCGATTGGTCCTCGCCGCCCCCATCGCGGAGGGCGGCTACACCTTGTCGGCCGACCTGCCGGGGCCGCAGGCCGCCCGGATCCGCCACCGCAGCAGGAAGGTGGTGAGAAATGCGGGCTAGTTTCGAGAAGATCCTTCGGCAGGCGCTGGACGACCTTCCCGACCTGTTCCGTGGAGCGCTTGCGAACGTGGCGGTGGTCGTGGAGGACTGGCCGCCCGACTGGCTTCTGGACGAGCTCGGGATCCCGCCCGAGGACACCCTCTACGGCTTCTATCACGGCATCCCCTTGCCGGAGCGCTCGGTCTCCCTTACCGGGAACCTCCCGGACAAGATCTCCGTCTACCGCGGGCCCCTGGAGGCGGATTTTTCCGATGCGGGGGAGCTCAGGCGCGAGATCCGGATGACCCTGCTCCACGAGATCGGCCACTATTTCGGGATGGAGGAAGAGGAACTCGAACGGCTGGGGTACCGGTAAGCCACCCCCTTTTTCCCTCCCCCGTTCGCTGATATTTTTATTTCTCCGCTCCCGCGTTCGGTATACAGTATTCGTAAGAAAACCGGCCGGCCCCACGGGTTCCCGGTCATGAACGGAACCCGTCCCTGGCGAAAGGGGGAAAGGCGATGCTGGCACTGCGACGCGTGTTTTTCGACGGAGCCTCCCACCCTGAACTGGTGCTGCTTCATTGCAAGGTTTCCGTGGACGGTTCCCCGCCCCGGGAGCTGTCCCGCTCTTCGCTCGTCATGTCCCGGACCGCGGAGCCCGGCCGAAGGGACGCGGTCCTTTTCCTTCCGGACCCGCCCCGTGGCGGGCGGCTCCTCGCGCGCTATTTCTTCTCCACCGTGGAAAACGGGGCCGAGTGGTTTTCCCCCTCCTACGAGGTGGCGGTTCCCGGGGAAGACTCCGCGGGCGACGTGACCCCGATCCCGGAAGAGGGGGAAGGAAACCTGCGTCCGGCCAAGGGGGCCGGAATGTTCCGCCTCCTCCTGCCGCTCCGGGGAGCGGACCCACAGGCCGGCACGGTGCGCTACGGCTTCGGCGCGATGCGGAAGAAGCCGTCCATGGACCTCTGCCGCGCGGCGTTCCCCGCAAGCCTTGCCCCTCCCGTAGTGGAGGTCCCCGAGGCGCTCTCGGTGCTCAAGAACCGGCCGATGCCCTATTTCCTCTACCACGTGGCCGCGGACACCGGAACCCTGGTCGCCGACAAGATCAACTGCGCCCGGCTGACCTTCCGGGACGAGGAGGGCGACGTGCTCTGCGCGCGCCTCCTCTGGGGCGACCCTTCCTGGAAAGCGCAGAACCTGTCCGTGATGGACGTCAAGAACTTCGCCTCCCCGGAGGGGGAGGCGCCGGACCGTTTCTTCGCCGACGACCGGGAGGCGTCCCTGCGTCTCCGTGCGGAGGCGCTCGACCGGCGGCCGCCTCCCCGGGTGTTCGAGGCCTTCGTCTACGGCCCCGAGGGGAGCGTGGCCGAGTACTGTTTCCAGGTGCTGGTGCGCCGGCCCGACGGCTCGGTGTCCGCGGAGTGGCGGAACCGCGACGGGGGGAACTGGACGGTGACGCTGTAGCGCTACCCCGCCATCTCCCGGAGGGCCGAAAGCAGCGCCTCGATCTCCGCGTCCGTGCCGACGGTGATGCGCAGGCAGTCGCGGAGCCTTGGGGTGTCGAAGTAGCGCACGAGGATCTTCCTCTTCTTCAACGCTTCGTATGCCGGCCTCGCCGATTTCCCGCCTGTTCTCCTTGCCAGGACGAAGTTGGCCTGAGAGGGGAACGGGTTGAAGCCGACCTCCGGGAGGCATGAAACCAGACGCTCCCGGGTCTTCCGGATACGGGCCGCGTTTCTCTCCATCCAGGCGATGTCCCGCAGCGCCGCCTCCCCCGCAACGATGCCCGGGCGCCCCAGGTTGTAGGAGTCCTTCACCTTGACGAGCCCCTCGACGATCCGGGGGTGCGCGAACCCCAGCCCGATCCGCATCCCCGCGAGGGAGAACGACTTGGAGAATGTCCGAAGGACGATGACGTTCCCCCTTTCCCGCGCCAGCGACAGGGCGTTCCCCTCCGCGAAGTCCGCGTATGCCTCGTCGACGACGAGCAGGCCGGGGACCGCCGCGGCGAGGCGGGCAAGGGTCGCAAGCGGGACCGAGGTCCCCGAGGGGGAATTGGGGCTGGCCACGACCGTGACGCTCCCCCTTGCGCGGAAGAGGCCCGGCGGGAGCGAGTAGTCGTCCGGGTAAGGGACGCCGCGGACCTTCCCTCCCTGGATCCGCACGAGGGTGTCGTAGAGCGTGTAGGTCGGGGTGGGGCAGCAGAGGATGTCCCCCTCCCCGATGAAGGCCCGGGCGATCATGGCCAGCAGGTCGTCCGAACCGTTCCCCGCGATCACCTGCGGGAGCTCGAATCCGTAGGTGAGCGCGGCCTGCCGCCTCAGGCGCGTCGCGTCCGGGTCCGGGTAGAGGCGGAGCGTCTCCTTCGTCTCGGCGAGGATGGCGCGACGGACCCCGGGGGAGGGGGGATAGGGGTTCTCGTTCGTGTTGAGCTTGACGAACCCTCCCTCCTGCGGCTGCTCGCCGGGCTGGTACCCCTTCATGCGCGCGATGTTTCTCCGGAAAGGGACGCTCATCCGCAGTTCCTTTTCTTTCCGAAAAATCGGTTTCCCAGCCTCTTCCAGGCCGGAAGGGAGCGCTCGACCGTATCCGGGGAAACGCAGTAGGCGAGGCGGAAGTGCCCCTTCCTGCCGAAGCCGGTGCCGGGGACGACCAGGACGTTTTCCTCCCGTGCGGCCGCGATAAACTTCATCTCGTCCCCGGAGGGGGACCGCGGGAAGAAGTAGAACGCCCCTCCCGGCGGCACCAGGGAGAACCCCGCATACCGGAGGGTCGTGGCCAGGAGGTCCCGGTTCCGCCGGTAGACGGAGGTGTCGGCCTCGATGCCCTGGAAGCCGGCGACCGCGCGTTGCATGAGAGAAGGGGCGTTGACGAACCCCAGCACGCGGTTGCAGAAGACGCAGGCGTCGGCCAGTTCCGCGGCATCGGCTGCCCGGGGGCTGATCGCGAGGTAGCCGATCCTCTCCCCGGGGAGGTTCAGGTCCTTGGAGTGCGAGTAGGCCACGAGGGTGTTCCGTATCGCGGCGGCCGGCGGTGAAAACGTCGTGCCCGGGTAAACGATCTTCCGGTACGGCTCGTCGGAGAGGACGTAGATCGGCCCACGCGTGCGCTTCTCCCCCTCCGCAAGGACGCGGGAGAGTCCCCGGAGGGCGTCCGCCGGGTAGACCGCGCCCGTCGGGTTGTTGGGGGAGTTGAGGATCAGGGCTTTCGTCCGGGGGGAGATCGCCTTCCGGATCGCCTCGAGGTCGAGCTGAAATTCTTCGGTGGATTCCGCCACGACCGGGAGTCCGCCCGCGTTCCGCACGTAAAAAAGGTACTCGACGAAATACGGTGCGATCACCACGACCTCGTCGCCGGGGCCAAGGATCGCCTTCAGCGCGACGTTGATGGCGCCGGCGGCCCCCACGGTCATCACGAGAAGCCCCGGGGTGAAGGGGAGCCCCGTCGACTTATGGAGGTCTTCCGCCACCTTCTGGCGGACGTCCGCGAACCCCGCGTTCGGCATGTACTTGTGGAGGTCCGGAGGCGGAGCCGCCGCGAGCCGGGCGATCTCCCGGGCCACCGGGGGGGGCGGGTCGCCGTAAGGGTTCCCGAGGGTGAAATCGTATACGTTTTCCAGCCCCTTTTTCGCCTTCAGAAGGGCGCCTTCCTCGAACATTTTCCGGATCCACGACCCCTGGCGGATCGCCTCGCGGATCTCCGGGGAAGCAGGCATGGTCTCTCCTTGGCGCAACGGGTGGCACGGATCAGGTTCGCCGGGCTTCGTCGGTGACTTTCACGATACGTCATCGGAACGCAGGATTTCAAGGGATGAGGAAGATATTTCATTGAAACCTTGGGACATATGACCTAAATTTAGGAAAGTTTCACGGGGGTCCTGCCGGCATGTCTACTGTAGGAAATACGGGAGATGGGTTTTCGAGCGTTCGCGGGCGGCTGCTTTTTCCGGTGGTTCTCCTTCTTTGGATGGGGGTGTGCGGTTGCGTCACCGGCAAGGTGCTCTACCTCCCCGGCGGCCCGGCTCGCCCCGCGGCACAGGCGGCCCAGAGGGTGGAAGGGGTTCCGGCGGTCGCCGTGCTTGATTTTACCTGGGAGGGGTCTCCCTCCTTCGAGGTCGGGCGCGATTATGACCAGGTCCGGCCGATCGTCTGGAAGGGGAACCCCGGCAAGACCATCGCCGACCTGATCGCGGATGTCCTGGCGGAGAAGGGGGTCCCGACGGTCCGGGCGACCGGGGAGGCGGATGTCCCCGCCGGGGTGCCGGCGAAGGTCTGGGGCCGCGTGGAGGAATTTCGCGTCAACGTCAAGCGGGTCGGAACGCTGAAGGTCGAGGCCGAGTCGGTCGTTGCCTTGAGAGTTTTCGGGAGCGGCCCCGCGGCGCCCCCCGGGTGGAGCAGCGCCGTCAGCTCCACCTACTGGTTCGCGGATCCTCTTTTCATCACGCCGGAGGGCGTTCTGCAGGCCGTAAACGGCGCTGCCAACTCCGCGGCGGAGGAAGGGGTTCGACGGTTGGCGGAAACCGGCGTGGTGATCATGCCCGGGACGATGGGAAAAGGGAAAACGGAGCAGAAATGAGGACGCTGAAAACACGATTTTGCGTTTCCGTGCCGTTGCTCGCCATCCTCCTCGCCCTCACCGGGTGCGACTCCGGCAAGGGGCCGAAGCTGGAGGTCCTGAGGGGTTCCACACCGGGGAAGAAGCTGATCCGTGTCGCGGCTTCGGATGAAACGATCGTCCACTTCCAGAAAGTCGCGGAAACCTACTCCTCGCGGAACGAAGTCCAGTTCGAAATCTCCCAGACGCAGGGGGTCAACATCCCGGGGCTTGTCGAGAAGGGGACCGTGGACCTCGGGGTCACGGCGCGACGGCTCACCCCCCGGGAAAGGGGGACGAACCTCAGCTATATCCCTTACGCCTATGACGGCGTGGTATTCATGGCCGCCCCCGACGCGAAGGTCCGGTCGCTCACCCTCGCGCAGGTCCGGCAGATCCTGACGGGAAAGATCACCAACTGGAAAGAGGTGGGCGGGGCGGACAGGGAGATCCGGCTGATCGCCCGGCCGCAATACTCGGCGGTCCGCATCTCAATGGGGAACGCCCTGTTCGGCGGGGAGTTTCCGATGTCGAAATCGACGCTGACCCTGGAGACCGCCGAGAACACGTACCAGGCGCTGAAGACCCTCTCCTCCTATTTGGCGTACGCGCCGATTTCCCGGATCACGGTGGAGCAGTACCCCTCCGTTCCGCTGAGCATCGACGGGATGCTCCCCCTGATCACCAACGTCCCCTCGGTGAAATATCCCGCGACGCTCGAGTACAGCCTTCTCTTCTCCTCGAAATCCGCCCAGGCGGCCGTCACGGAGTTCGCCAACTACCTGGGGTCCGTGGACGGGATGCACCACCTGGCCTCGCTCGGGCTGGTGCCGGCCGCGGGGAAACTCTCCCTCACCGCGTGCCACTGCAGGGCGACCGAGGGGACCTTCACCCCCACCAGGAAATCGCCGCTCGCGGGCAACTTCACCATCGCTGTCGTACCCGAGCTGGGGGCGATCGAGCAGGAGAAGCGGTACTCGGGGATCTCCAGGATCATCGCGGAGGAGATGGGCGTCAAGACGCAGCTGAAGCACATGGAGTCGTACGGACGAATCATCCGGGAGTTCGAGGAGGGCCGGATCGACGCCGCCTTCGTGGGGAGCCTGATCTACGGCCAGCTGCACGACCGGTTGGGAGTCATCCCCCTGGCCCGCCCCGAGTCGGGGAAGGTGTCCTTTTACCGGGGGATCGTCATCGTCCGCTCCGGCAGCGGGATCGGGAAGTTCTCCGACCTCCGGGGCAAGTCGTTTGCGTACGTCCCCAACACGTCGGCGGGCGAGCTGTTCTCCCGCGTCCTCCTGCAGAAGGACGGGAAGGCCGGGGAGCAGTCCTTCTTTTCGAGGGTCGTCCGGGTGTCCACGCACGCGGACGCGGTGAACCTGGTGGCGGAGGGGAAGGTGGACGGCGCGGCCGTCAAGGACCTCGTTCTGAACCGGATGGTCCAGGATCGGGGGAGAGACGGCTCCGGCGGGCTGAAGGAGAAGATCCGGGTCCTGGAAACCTCACCTTCCTTCCCGGAAAACGCCCTCGTGGTCAGCCCGTCGATCGACCCGAAGCAGAGGGGCCAGCTGCGCGACATTCTCCTTGCCTGCGACAGGAATGATGCGGGAAAGATGGCCCTCAAGTCGCTGGGCGCGGACCGGTTCATCCCCACCGCGCACGAGGACTACTCGAAGATGTACGGGATGGCGCAGGAATCCGGCTACTCGTTCGGGAAAAAATGAAAAACTTCTTCTCCCGCTTCCGGAGGAGCGTCACCTACTACATCACGGGAGTGTTCCTGCTTCTCCTCCTCGCGACCACGGTGGGAGTGGTCCTCGCCCTGCGGTACTACGTCCAGCGTGACCTCCAGGAAGGGACACGCAACGTACTGGTCAACGCGATGGGACGGCTGGAGTCCGAGCTCTTCCAGCTCCAAAACGAACTGTCGCTCTTCGCGCAGCTCTCCGCGCGTTCCGACGTGATCCAGCATTCGCAGGACCCCGGGGGAGCCACCCTTCAGATCATGCTGATAGAGCAGTCGCGCCCCCGCGGGATCGAAATACACAACTACATCTGGGGCAGCGACGAGATTATGTTCGCGGGGATGCTGGACCGGGGGTTCGCGGGAATTCCGACGGTCGATTACATCACCCAGGGAGGGGGGGCGGGCCGCCTGCACTTGGTCGCCGTCGCCCCCGCGGCCCCCGTGGGCGCGGAGCGCAGCGTCGCCACCGCCTCCATCTCCCTCGGGCGGGAGTTCCTGCGGCAGAAGCGGGCGAGCCTCGGGGGGGAAGTCACCATCGTGACGAAGGGGGAGGTCATCGCCTCCTCCTCCACATGCCTGGAATGCCTCGAGTGCCTGAGAAATATCCTCTACGAACCCGGGCGATGGAGCATCCTGGAGGCGGGGAAATCGGTGTACTTCACCTTCGACTGCCGTCCGGAGCCACAGGCGGCGATTGCGACCCCGGTGCGGACCTTCGACGGGAAGACCGTCGCCCTCGTCATCTTGCGTTCCCGGGCGGATGAGGAGAAAGCGATCTACCACGCGACCGTCGGCGTCACGGCCGGGGGCGTTGCGTTTTCCTTATGCATGGGGGTGGCGTTTTTCCTCCTGACCTCCCGGGTGCTGCGTCCCCTGACGGAACTGACCCGCCTCTCCGCCGGGATTTCGGACGGGCGATACGGCGAGACGCTGCCGGTCAAGGGGGAAGGCGAGGTTGCCGAACTCGCCGTCGCGTTCAACCGGATGAGCGTGTCCCTGAAGCAGGCGATGCAGGAAATCTCCGACTGGAACCGGCTGCTCGAAACCCGCGTGGAGGAGAAGACGCAGGAGCTGGAGAAGATCCACCTGCAAATGATCGAGATCGAGAAGTTGGCGTCGATGGGGCAGCTCGCCGCCGGCGTCGCGCACGAGCTGAACAACCCCCTGAGCGGCATCATGGGGTACTCCGAGATCGCGCTGGAGCTGTTCAGGGACAAGCCGCCCGACAAGGTCACCGCGCAGGACGTGGCCAAGATGATCGCCTACTTCGGCCACATCGAGGGGCTCACCCAGCGGTGCAGGGGCATCATCCTGGACATGCTCAAGTTCGCGCGGCAGCACACGGAGGAGTTCAAGGAGGTCCAGCTGAGCGAGGTGGTCCGGCAGACGCTGGTCTTCCTGGAAAAGCAACTGGGCCGGGCGAAGGTGAAGGTGGTGAGAGATCTGCCCGAGGATATCCCCTTCCTCAAGGGGAACGACCTCCAGCTGCAGCAGGTCTTCACCAACCTCATCCTCAACGCGGCCCAGGCGATGCCGGGGGGAGGTACCCTGGAGGTCCGGACCCGGCGGAACGGCGGGATGCTGGAGGCGGAATTCACCGACAGCGGGACCGGGATCGAGCCGGAGCACCTCCACCGCGTCTTCGAGCCGTTCTTCACGACCAAGCCCGTCGGGGAAGGCACGGGGCTCGGGCTGTCCGTCAGCTACGGAATCATCAAGCACCACGGGGGGGATATCCGCGTGAGCAGCGAGCCGGGCAAAGGGTCCACGTTCACCGTCTTCCTCCCCCTGCACGCATCCGCCTGACCCGCGGCCGGACCGGAACCGGATGTCGCTCGCCTGGGCTGAACGGATCGGGGAGATTTCCCTGGAGGAATGGGAAGGCGTACTTTCCCGGTCCCTTCGCCCCTCCCCTTTTCTCTCCCCGTCTTTTCTTCTCCCCTGGGCCGAAACGTTCGCGGCGGGCCTTCCCCAGCGGTTCGCCCGGTGGGAGGAGGGTGGAAAGGCCGAGGGCTTTCTCTTCCTGTTCCGTCGCGCAGGGCGCGAGGGGTGGGAGCTCCTCGGCGGGGAACAGGTTTCCGACTCCCTGGACGCGCTGGTCGCCGCCGGATCGGAAGGGAAATTCTGG
>CAYILU010000055.1:0-8171 GCA_964364235.1 uncultured bacterium
TCAACCCGGGAATACGGGCGATGTTTCCGGATAATCCCCGGGTCCGGAGGCGAAGCGACTTCCTTCATTGGCGGCGGGAATTGTTATAATAGGCTAATTCGCCTGACCATCCAACGGCCCGGCCGGAATTCTTCTTCGGGGAAAAAAGACCTGGTGGCGCGTTACAGTGAATTCGAGGAACCCGCGGTGTTTCCCTGGAAAAAGCTCTTCCTCCTCGGTTTCATCCTCTGCCTCTGCTTCCTCCTCGGCGCGGTCGCGGCCCTCGCCCTGCTGGCGAAGTTCGGCGACTTCCCGTCGATCGACTCGGCCGGGGCGTACCGCCCGAGTGTCTCCTCGAAGATCTACGACCGGAACAACCGCGTCGTCGTGGAAATCTACCTGGAGAAGAGGACGCTGGTCCCGTACCAGGCGATCCCGAAGCATGTCGTAACCGCCTTCGTCGCGGCCGAGGACGCCAACTTCTTCAGGCACCGCGGGGTGGATTTAACCGCCATCGCGCGTGCGATCCTCAAGGACATGCTGTCGTTGGGATTCGCCCAGGGGGCGAGCACCATCACCCAGCAGACGGTCAAGACGCTCTTTCTAACCCCCGAAAAGAGCATCCGGCGGAAGTTGAAGGAAATCATCATGGCGTACGACATCGAGAAGAAACTGACGAAGGAAGAGATCCTCTACCTCTACCTGAACCAGATCTACCTCGGCGACGGCGCCTACGGCGTGGAGGCGGCCTCGCGGGCCTACTTCGGGAAGGGGGTGGGCGCCCTGAGCCTCGCCGAGGGGGCGCTGCTCGCGGGGCTGACCCAGGCGCCGACGCGCTACTCCCCCAGGAACCACCTCGACCAGGCGAAAGCCCGCCAGCGGTACGTCCTCCGCAGGATGACGGAGGTGAAATTCCTCACCCAGGCGGAGGCGGACAGGGCGTACAAAGCCAGGATCACCCTGGCGCCGCCGTCCAACTTCCGGTCCAAGTCGGCCTACTTCCTGGAATACGTCCGGGCCTACATCCAGGAGAAGTACGGGATGGAGGCTCTCTACAAGACCGAGATGCGGATCTACACGACGATCGACGGCCGCCTCCAGGAGGCGGCGCACGACGCGCTCATCGAGGGGGTCCGCCGGACGGAGGAGAGGAACAAGTACAAGGGGCTGCAGGGGGCCATCCTGGCGACCGACCCGCACACCGGCGGGGTCCTCGCGATGGTCGGGGGCGTCGATTTCGCGATGTCCCAGTTCAACCGGGCGATCCAGGCGAGGAGGCAGGCGGGGTCCGCGTTCAAGCCGATCATCTACAGCGCCGCGCTGGACAAGGGGAGGACGGTCGTCTCCACCGTGGACGACTCCCCCATCGAGCTTCAGCGGAGCGAAAACGAGCTTTGGAAGCCGAAGAACTACGACGGGACCTTTCTCGGCCCCATTCCGATGATCGAGGCGCTGGCCAAGTCCCGCAACCTGGCCACGGTCCGCCTTCTCAACGAGATCGGCGTCGACTCCGCGATCCAGATGGCGAAGTCGCTCGGGTTCGAGTCGCCCATCGAGAGGAACCTCTCCATCGCGCTCGGCTCCTCGGGCGTCACTCCGCTGGAGATGTGCACGGCCTACGCAACCTTCGCCAACGGTGGCGAGCGGCCCACGCCCTACTTCATCCGCGAGGTGCGGGACGGGACGGGGAATACGCTGGAGAAAACGGAGCCCCGTTTGAAACAGGCGATCCCGCCGGAAACCGCCTACCTGACCGTACGGATGATGCAGGAGGTCATCCGTTCCGGGACGGGGATGTCCGCCAGGGGCCTGGGACGATCCCTCGCGGGAAAGACGGGGACCACCAACGAGAACACGGACGCGTGGTTCATCGGCTTTTCGCCCGACCTGGTGGCGGGGGTCTGGATCGGGTTCGACACCCCGAAACCCCTCGGGGACCGCCAGTCGGCCGCGGCGGTGGCCTTGCCGATCTGGACCCGGTTCATGGGCGACGCGCTGCCGCAGTTCCCCGAACGCGATTTCACGGTGCCGCCGGGGATCACCTTCGCCCGCGTCGACCCGTCCACCGGGAAGGCGTTACCGCCGGGCTCCCAGGAGGGGGTTTCCCTCCCCTTCAAGCTGGGAACCGTCCCCGAGGCAGGCCCGGCGGGAAAACAGCGCTCCCCCCGCCGCCCGGGGTCGGACGACCTTCTCTAGCCCGGTCTCATCCTATCCCTTCACGACCGCCATCGGCTTGAGCTTCGCCACCTTCCTCGCGATCCCCGCGCCGTGCACCACGTCCACGACCGCGGTAACGTCCTTGTAGGCCTCGGGGATCTCCTCGGCGAGGGTCTTCCAGGAAGCGCAGGCGACCAGCACCCCGCGCTTTTCCATGTCCTGCGCGACCGACCTCCCGCGGACGCTCGCCTTGGCCTGGGTGCGGCTCATCCGCCGGCCCGCCCCGTGGCAGGTCGAGCCGAACGACAGGCGCATCGCGCCCGGCTCCCCGGCCAGCACGTAGGAAGCGGTCCCCATCTCGCCGGGGATGAACACCGGCTGGCCGACGTTCCGGTATGCCGCGGGGATGTCGGGGCTCCCCGCGGGGTACGCCCGCGTCGCCCCCTTCCTGTGGACGAGGACCCTCCGCTTCCGGCCGTCAACGTCGTGTTCCTCGAACTTCGCGTTGTTGTGCCCGCAGTCGTACACCAGCCGCATCCCCAGGTCGCGGGGCCCCGCCTTGAGCACCTTGAGGAAGGTCTCCCTTGCCTGGTGCGCGAGAAGCTGGCGATTGGCGAAGGCATAGTTCGCCGCGGCGGCGAGGGCGGCGAGATACCGCTCCCCCTCCGGGGACCGGATGTGGGCGCACGCGAGCTGCCGGTCCGGAAGCTCGATCCGGTTGCGCCGCATGTACTCCGCCATGATGACCAGGGAATCGTCGCACACCTGGTACCCGAGCCCCCGCGAACCGGAATGGATGAAGACCACCGCCTGCCCACGGAACAGGCCGAACGCCGCGGCGGCCTCGTCGTCGAAGACGTCGGTCACCTCGTCGATCTCAAGGAAGTGGTTCCCCGAACCCAGCGTGCCGAGCTGGTTCCTTCCCCGTTTTTTCGCCACCGCGGAAACCGCGTCCGGGTCGGCGCCGGGATATTTTCCCCCGTTCTCGGTGAACGCGACATCCTCCTCCGTGGCGAAACCGGCGGCGGCCGTCCATCGGGACCCCTCGCACAGCACCTTTTCCTCGTCCTGTCCGGACAGGCGGACAAACCCCGTCGAACCCACCCCCGAGGGAACCTCGTGGTGCAGGGCCGCAACGAGTTCCGGGAGCCTCGGCCGCAACGATTCGGCGGTGAGGTCGGACCGCAGGAGGCGCACGCCGCAGTTGATGTCGTACCCGACCCCCCCGGGGGAGACCACCCCCTCGTCGACATCCATCGCCGCCACCCCGCCGATGGGGAAGCCGTACCCCCAGTGGATGTCGGGCATCCCGATGCTGTACCGAAGGATCCCCGGAAGGTGCGCCACGTTCATCACCTGGCGGACGGACTCGTCCTTCACGATGTCCGCCATCATCGCCTCGGACGCGAAGATGACCCCGGGCACGAGCATCCCCTTGCCCCGGGGTATCTCCCAGACGTTTTCGGACAATTTGCGGAAGCTGACTTCCTGGAATCGCATGTCCCGCCCTCCTGGTTCCGCAGGTTCCGTTCCAGGACGCTATACGTCCACCACGAAGCGGGCGATGTACCCGCCCGGCCCCTTCTCGATGGCCATGGCGTGCGCGGTTACCGCCTTGATCTCCCGGTGCAGGGCATGCCGGGACGCATCGTAGGTCTCTCCCGCGACCTCCACGGTCACACCCGATGATTCCATGGTACCACGCGCATCCCTGGCGAGAAACCGGTCCAGGGAATGCAGCAGCAGCGCATCCCGGAGAAGATGGAAGAGCTGGTCCACGGGGTCGCCGCCGGCCCCCCGAAGGATCCTCGATTCCCGGGCGCGGACCTTCCGGCGGTCGGTGAGGAGGGAGAACAGGGCCGTGACGCTTTCCGCGAAGAGTTCCGGCAGGTCCCTCCCGCGGACTTCCAGCCGGATGTCCGCGGTGTGCGGGAGGAGGCGGAAGCGCCGCCGCTTCACATGCCTTCCGTGAGCCGGTCCGCGAACAAACGGGGGAGACCGGCCGCCAGGATCTTCCGCTGGCACGCAGGGATGTCGTACGGCACCCGGACCCATGTGACGGTAAGGGAAGCGGTGTCGAACAGGAGGAAGGAGGCCCGCGGGTCGCGGTCGCGGGGCTGCCCGACGCTGCCGGGATTGAGAAGGGCGCGCTCCCCTTTCCTCAGCCGGAGCCCGCCTGAAGCGGCGGCTTCGGTGCTTCCGTCGCCCCTGCGGATGACCGCCGCGGGGACGTGCGTGTGGCCGAAAAAGACGATCGTGGGGGAACCCTCCGCGGTCAGGCCATCCAGCTCATCCACGGCGTCGTCCAGCGTGAAGAGGTAACGGTCCGGGTCGGAGGGCGCGCCGTGCACCAGCAGGATGTCGCCGTCCAGGACCAGGCGGTCGGGGAGGGTCCCAAGGTATTCGCGCGACCCGTCGGAGATATGGTCCGCCGACCATCGGGCGGCGGTCAGCGCCGGGGCGTTGAAGGACTCCCCACCGGCCTTCCCGGAGGCGACGGCGTCATGGTTCCCCAGGATTCCGCCCGATGTCCGCCCCATGGCCCACCGCACGCACTTTTCGGGCTCGGCGTTGTACCCGGCCAGGTCCCCGAGATGAACCACCCGGTCGGGCCTGCTCCTTTCCAGCTCCCGCGCAACGGCGTCAAGCGCCTCCCCGTTCCCGTGGATGTCCGAGAGGACGGCGATCTTCAACCGGCAACCACGCGCGGCGCCGCGGCCCCCATGCCTTCCGGCAGCCGGCGGTGCGTCTTTTTCCGGGCGGAGTACGCCCTCACGAGGTCCATAAAGATCTCCAGCTCGTAGCTCCGGTCGACGTGCGTCCCGTCGTAGTAAAGCACCCGGACCGGAAATCCGTCGCAATCCCGGGAGACCCGGGGGTACACGGCTTCCGATACGATCCCGTTCATGCAGGAAAAGGGGTTGATGTCCAGGACGCCGTCGGCCCCCTTCCGGTGAAGGTAGACCGTCTTCCCCACGGAGAGCATCATCTCCCCGAGGGCCCCCTCCGGAGGCAGGTAGGGTCGCGCCAGGTCGTAGATCACGTGGATGTCGTGCGGCTCCTCGTAGCCCTGGAAGTCCCGCCCGAACGCATCGAGCAGGGTGTGCTCGTCCTTGCGCTGGTAGTGCCATTTCAGTCTTGCCCCGAACATCGACAACGTCAAGTGCCTGCCGAACCGCTTGAGCATCCGGATCTGCTCCGCGTTCGTCGCCCACACCCACTCGCCGACATCCGAGATCCAGCATTCCCCGCCCGCCTCCTCCACTTTCCGGAGGACGTCCTCGTTGCTGAACGTGTTCAGCCGGCAGAAGATCTCCCCCACGATCCCGATGAGCGGCCGCGGGAACGAGTAGTCGGCCGGGACCCGGTTCAACAGGGCTCGCCCCTCGCGCAGGCTCTCCGCGACGATCGCAAGCTTCCGTTTCCGGGTAAATCCGCGCACATCGACCGCCGCACAGAGGAGGTCGACCGCCTCCGCGAACGCCCGGTCCGCATCGCCCTTCTCCTTCTCATAGGGCCGCACCCGCAGGAGGAGCTTCTGGAGCAGGTCGCTCCCGACCAGGGCCCGCCAGGCGGTGCGAAGCAGCAGGTCGGCGTGCTCGCTGACCCCGTCGTACCCGTCCGCGCAGGTGGGGGATAGCAGCAGGACGTCCCCGAACCCCATCTCCTGGAAGACCACCTTCATGAAGGAGCCGTACTGCCCGAAACGGCAGGGGCCGTCGGAAGTCGGCATGAAGAGGGCCATCTTCTCCGGGGCTACCTGGCCGTGAACCAGGATCTTCAAGGCGTCCCCCAAGGTCACCTTGAGCGGGAGGCACTCCTCCCCGGAGGAGAAGCGCCCCCCCAGGAGGAGCGTCTCCTCGTCCGGGGGGGGCATGGCCCGCGTCTCGATCCCGACCGAGCGGAAAGCCGCCGCGATCGCCTTCGACCCCGCGACCGTCATCGTGGGGAAGAACACCGTCCGGCCCTCGAGGGGAGAGCCGCTCACTTTTCCGCCCACCAGCGCAGTACCCCCTTGCTGTCGAGATACGCCTCGCACCGGGTCATATACCCGGCGTCGTTTCCGTGGCCGTCGAACTGCAGGCATAGGTGCGGAGACTCGGAGGCACGTGTGATGAAGTGACGGATGAACGAATCCGGCCCGCACTTGAAGTTGGTGATGTAGATCAGGTGGTACTTCGGGCGGGTCCTGCACCACCTCGCCGCCGCGATTATCTTCCTCCCGTAGTTCCAGAACATGTTGTCGTGGATGTCGCGGATGTCGATGTCGTCCACGGGCAGGAAATCGACCGGGATGACGTTCGCCCCGTACTGGTCCCGAAGCTTGGCGGGTATGTTGAGGTTGATGTCCCGGTCATAGATGTTGTAGGGGCGCCCCAGGAGGACGATGGCGTTCGCGCCCGCCTGGTCGACCCCGGCCGTCGCGACGGCCCCGAGGCTCATCAGGAATTCGTGGAACCTCCTCTGCTCGACGTATCCCGCCCGGATTCCGTCCCGGATCTCGCGGCGTGAGATGCCCAGGGGGCCGAAGCACTCTAACAGGTCCTCGACCACGTACTTCTCTCCGTCCCGGAACCGCACCGTGGGGGACAGGAGTTTCTGGCGAAGCTCCTTCTCCCACTTGGGGACGGCCCCAAGGACGAACGGGAGCGTCTGTCCCCAGGGGCAGAAGTGGGACTCCGTGTGAGTGTGCTCCGTCTCCGAGTTGATGACGTTGGGGACGAACAGAAAATCGATCCCGTCCCGAAGGAGCGACGCCACGTGTCCGTGGGCGACCTGGATCGGGTAGCAGGGCTCGGCGACCGTCAACTCCAGCCCTTCGCGGGCGATCGCCTTGTCGGTCCGCGGGCTGACCTTGACGCCGAACCCCACGGTTGCGAGGAACGCCTTCCAGAAGGGGAAACGCTCGAAGTAATACATCGCCCTCGGGTAGCCGATGACCCCCCGGGACCCTTCCCTGCCGTCCTCCGCGAGGCGGTCGAGGTACTCGCCCCGCCGCGCGGGCAGGTCGTCGATCACCGGGCGCGCGTCGGTGCGCGCGGCCTTCCGGTACTTCTCCGAGCACTTGTCGCCCCAGTAGGTCCTGGCCCCGTCCACCAGGATCTCCTGCATGTCGCAAAGGTTGCTGCACCCCTTGCAGACGAACTCCCGGCGCCGGTAGTCGACCTTCCGAAGGTCGAAGCCCCGGAAACGGGTGGGCTGCCCGATCGCCTTCACCTTGTCCCGGGCCAGGAGGGCCATGCCGATGGCGCCGATGACCCCGTTGTGCGGCGGGACGATTACCTTCTTCCCCAGGACGTGGGTGAATGCGGCGGCAACCGCGTCGTTGTACGCGGTCCCTCCCTGGAAGTAGATGGTCTCGCCGATCCTGCGCCCGCGGACCACGCGGTTCAGGTAGTTGATGACCACGGAGTAGGCGAGCCCGGCCACGAGGTCGACCTTCTCCGCACCCTGCTGGAGGTAGTTGTTCAGGTCCTGCTCCATGAAGACCGTGCACCGCTCCCCCATCCGGATCGGCGCCTTCGAGGAGAGGGCAAGCTCCGCGAACTCCCCCTTGATCCGGATCCCCAGCCGCTCCGCCTGCTCCTCGAGGAACGACCCGGTCCCCGCCGCGCAGGCGTCGTTCATCGCGAAGTCCACGACGACGCCGTTTTCCAAGCCGATGAATTTAGCGTCCTGCCCGCCGATCTCGAAGATGGTGTCCACCGGCTGGCCGAAAAACCGCCGGCTGATGAAGGTGGAGCCCGTCTTGTGGGCGGTGATCTCGTCCTGGACCGTGTCGGCGCCCACCAGTTCGCCGATCAGTTCCCTCCCCGATCCGGTGGTCCCCACGCCCCGGATCAAGACGGAATCCCCGAACTCTTCCCGCAGGTCCGTGAGTCCGTCCGTCACCACCTGGACGGGCCTTCCCTGCGTGCGCACATAGATCTCCTTGAGGAGGCTCCCCTCCCAGTCGACGAGGGCGAAGTTCGTGCTCACCGACCCGACGTCGATCCCCAGGAAGACTTCCGGCCTGCCCTCGATCCGTGGGGAAG
>CAYILU010000056.1:0-3889 GCA_964364235.1 uncultured bacterium
TAGGTAATCGGCGATTTTTCGCTGTGCTCCCGTGAATCCTGTCAAGAATCCGTCAGCGTCCGTTGTTTCCGTTAAGGTCATGGCTGCGAGCTGCAGCCCTGTGATCCACCCTTCCGTCCTGTGGCAGAGAGCATGAACCTGGTCCTCGGACACCTTCAGTGAGCAGACTTCCTTGAGGTAACGCCGCGCCTCGTCGACGTTAAACCGCAGGTTCTCCCAACGGATCTCCAGAACTTCCCCGCGAACACGAAGGCGTTCTATGGACAGGGGCGGATCCTTGCGGGTACTGATGACGAATTGAGCGTTGGCCGAGGCGTAGCGGAGCAGAAAATCCACCACTGAGTGTATAGCCTGATCACGGATTTCGTGGTAGTCATCCAAAAAAACAACGACTCGCGAATTTATACGGCCGAAGTCATGGACCAGGCTCGTAGCCACATCTGCAATCAGCACGTCCGGGTTCACCGTAAGATATCCAAGAGCCTCCCGGCCGAAATCCGGTCGAACTGCCTGGATCGCCGAAACCAGGTGAACGAGAAACCGGCGTGGTTCGTTGTCGAAGTCATCGAGCGACAGCCAAGTGGTCACCACATGGCGCTTTTGAAGAACCAGATACCACTCGGAAAGGAAGGTCGTCTTCCCGGACCCTGCCGGTGCGGAGACAAGCGCGAGCCGAAAGGAGTCGACATTCGTCAAGTCGACGGAGAGCCGGGGCCTCGGCATATGGCGGACGCCCCACGAGGGCGGCCGCAGCTTCGTAGCCAAGGTTCGATGCCGGAAGCTCTTATCCGTATCCATGACCCTTTGGCTGTTCTTAGTCATTTCCATCCCCGGGGATCGGGACACATGCCCCCACACCTTGTGACTCCGACTTCGCCCGGGTGAAGGAGCCCGCGCCCGCAAGCGCGAGGTGAATTGGATCGGGATGAGACTTGGCGGAGGGGGTGGGATTCGAACCCACGTGGCGGCTCGCACCGCCAAGTCGATTTCGAGTCGACCCCGTTACGGCCACTTCGGTACCCCTCCGCGCGTAAGGGCGCTATTATAACGGAAACGCGATACCGCTGAAAAGCATTCCAGGTACTGGTCAGTTCTCAGCAACGTCCCGGTTCTGAGGGAAGGTTCACAGGGAGGCGGCCATGCACGACGGCTGGCGGATCGCCGCGCTGGTTCTCTCCACCGCCGGATACATCTTCGCCTTCCTCCTGATCCCCAGGATCATCCTCGAGCGGCGCCAGCCGGCCGCCACCGTCGCGTGGGTGCTCTCCATCGCCCTCCTGCCCGTGGTGGGCGTTCCCCTTTACTTTCTCATCGGGGGCCGCCGGATCCGGCGGCATATCCGCGCGAAGATCAACGCGGTCGGGTCCGTCGAGAGCTCCGTCGAAAACCGGGTCCGGCCGGAGAACCTCCCCTCGCCCCTCTCCGCCACCTGCGGGCGTGTCCTTTCCGCGGCAGGCGCGCCTCCCCCCGTCACGGGAAACCGGGTGACCGTCATCGAGGGGGGGGACGCCGCGTACCGCGAGGTCCTCTCCCTCATCGAGGAGGCCCGGGACCACATCCACGCCCAGTTCTTCATCCTGGACGTCGACGTGGTGGGGAGACGCTTCATCCACGCCCTCGCCTCCCGCGCGAAGGCCGGGGTCCGGGTCCGCCTGCTCCTGGACGCCCTCGGGTCCTGGCGGGCGCTGCGCCAGATCGTGCGCCCGCTGAGGAAAGCCGGCGGGGAGGTCGCGGAATTCCTTCCCGCTCTTCCCCTGCATCGCAAGTGGTCGGCCCACCTCCGCAACCACCGCAAGCTGCTGATCGCCGACGGGCAAACCGCCTTCACCGGCGGGATGAACATCGGGAAACGGTACATGCGCCCACGCGCGGGGCACGGCCTGTGGAGGGACAGCGCGGTGCTGATCCGGGGGACGGCGGTACGGGACCTGCAGGTCCTCTTCCTGGACGACTGGGCCTTCGCCACGGAGGACTCGGTCCCCCCGGGGATTTTCTTCCCCGACCTCCCTCCCCCGTCCTTGGGGGGCCCGACGGACGGCCTTCTCCAGGTCATCGCCTCGGGGCCCGACCGCACGATGCGCCCCATCTACCAGGGGGTGTTCACGGCGTTCACGCTGGCGGTCAAACGGATCTGGATCGCGACTCCCTACTTCGTCCCCGACGATGCGATCAGCACCTGCCTGGAGAACGCGGCGCTGCGGGGGGTCGACGTCCAGCTCATCGTGCCGGAAAAGTCCGACCTGAAGACGGTCTGGCTGGCGGGGCGCTCCTACTTCGACGACCTGATGCGGGCGGGGGTGAAGATATCCCTCTACCAGCCGACGAACCTCCACTCCAAGGTCCTCATCATCGACGACGAGGTCGGGGTCGTAGGCTCCTCGAACGTGGACATCCGGAGCTTTTTCCTCAACTTCGAGCTGGGAGTGTTTTTTTACGGTAGAAAGGAAATCGACGCCCTTGCCGCCGGGTTCGGGAAGGACCTTTCGAACTCCATGAGTCTCGACCCGGCGGTCTTCGCGGGCCGGCCGAAATTCGTCCGCCTGCTCGAGGACACCTTCCGGATCTTCTCCCCGCTGTTTTAGGGCGTCGCCCATCCTCCACCGGCCACACGAAAAAGTCCAGGGAGGTTCTTCGACTTCAAAACTCGGGGGACACCCTTAAAAAGTTTAACAACGTCCCCGGGGTTAAGTAGATTTACCGGCGGGAGCGGAAGAACTCCGTGAGGAGGGCGGCGCACTCGGCGGATAGGACCCCGGAGATGACGTGGGCCCGATGGTTCAGGCGCGAATCGGAGGCGATCCGGTAGAGGCTTCGGACGGCGCCGGTCTTCGGGTCGTCGGCCCCGTAGATGATCTCCGCCACACGGGAGAGGACGGCCGCCCCCGCGCACATCGGGCACGGCTCGATCGTCGCCACCAGGCGGCAGCCGGGCAGCCGGTAGTTGCCGGCCTTTTTCGCCGCCTTCCGGAGGGCGAGGACTTCGGCGTGCGCGGTCGGGTCCTTGTCGGTAACAGGTCGATTGTGGGCGCGTGACAGGATCTCTCCGGAAGAAGAGACGACCACGGCTCCCACCGGGATCTCCCCCGCGGCGGCGGCCTTCTCAGCCTCGCGCAGGGCTGCGCGCATCCACTTTTCCCGGTCGTCATTCACGGGGAGGCCCAGGCGGGGCGGGCTGGCCCCCGTGTCCAGGTGGCGGGGTGCGGGATGGCTCCAGGTACAGGAACCGCTCGACGACCTTCCGCTCGTGGGGGGACAGGTTTCGGTAGAATGGCTCGTTCGTCATCCGCTCATACCGCTCCGCGGCGGGCAGGCCGCGCCACTCCATGAATTTGCGCCGAAGCGCCTGGCGCCGCTCGGGGGGAAGCTCCCGCCATCGCCGGAAGAATCCCTTGATGACCTGCTTCTCCTCGGGCCTGGCACTCCGGTAGATCTCCCTCCGTTGCCGCAGGTAGCTGCGCTCCCCCTCGGGGAGCTCTCTCCATTTCCGCCGGCGCTCGAGGATCCGCTCCTTTCGCTCGGGCGGAAGCTCCTTCCACCGGCGGTATCTCTCCTTGACCCGGTCCCGCTCTTCCGGGGACATCCTTTGCCACCGCTCCAGCTTGTCGGGGGTGACTTCCCCCGCCTGCGCCATGCGGATGGCGGGTGGGCGTCCCCCCGGGTCGCGAGCCCCCGCCGTCCGGGGGCCCGGGAGCAGCAGCGACGCCGCCAGGAAAACGGATGCGGCGGCGAAAACCTTCTGCCGGTCAAAACGGCGCGCCATTGAATCTTATCCTTTCCTGCTGCCCGCGGGGGCGAAAATCTCCATCTCGTCGATCTCCCCCGGGTCCTCGAGGGCCGAGGGATCTTCCAGAACGTCGAGGTGCGCGACGATCTCCCGCTCCTCCGATGT
>CAYILU010000056.1:3989-8148 GCA_964364235.1 uncultured bacterium
GGGGCGCGCTGCGCGACCCGCGGCTGCTGCCCCGGCGGAGCCGGACGGTTTCCGCCCCGCTCGGTCGAGGTGAGCAGGAAAAAAGCCAGGGCGGCTGCGGCTGCCAGCGGGATCGCCGCCCACCGGAGGGAATAGACGAAGAGGCTCCTGCGTTTCGGAAGGAGGTCTTCCGATTCCATCCGGGCGAAGAGCTTCTCCCGGAATTGGAGGGGCACATCCGTTTCCGTCCTCGCCACGCCGATCGCCACCGCGCGCATCCTTCGCTCGAGGGCCCGGCACGCCGCGCAGCCCCTTAGGTGCTCCTCGACCAGGCGAACCTCCCCGGCAGGGGTTTCCCCGTCGACATGGGCGCTTATGCGTTCCTTCCAGTCACGGCATTCCATAATTTCTCCCCGCTCTCCCTTTTAAACCCGTTCGTGTGGAAATGGTTTCACGGCAGCAGCCCCGAGAGGGACTCCATCAGCATCTCCCGGGCCCGGAAGATGCGGCTCTTGACCGCCTGGATCGTAATCCCAAGAACGGCTGCCGTTTCTTCGTACGACAGGCCGTCGCCACGATTCAGGACGAACGCCGACCGGCAGGTCTCCGGGAGACGCTGCAGGGTTTCGATGAACCGCTCCTGGATTTCCGCGCTCCACGCCATCTCCTCGGGGTTCAGTGCGGCGGGCCCGGGAAACTGCAACGCGGGAGACCCGTCCTGTCCCTCCTCCCCGGGCAGGATCGGCACCTTGCCCCCTTCCTCCCTTTCGTCACGGATGTAGTTGAGCGTCGTCCTGCGGGCGATGGTGTACATCCAGGTGGAGAACCTGGCTGTCGGCTGCCAGGTGAAAGCGGCGCGCGCGATCCGCAGAAAGATCTCCTGCGCCGCCTCCTCGGCACGGGCCTTGTCGCCCGTCATCCGGTAGGCGAAGTGGATCACCTTCCGGTGGTGCCGGGCGAAGAGCTCCTCGAAGGCGTCCCGGCTCCCCTTCCGGTAAAGCTCCATCAGCTCTTCATCGGTCCTCATGTTCCCGCTTCAGCTCCCCTGCGACGGCCCGCGGGAGACGCCCCGCCTGTCCCTTTTTCTTCTCGGGCGGACTTCTCCGTGCTATATGATGGTTCCATTATGCAGGAACTTATCCGGACCTTGCTGCGGAAGATCGGGGAGGACCCGGACCGCGAGGGGCTGAAACAGACCCCGGAGCGGTTCCGGAAGTCGATCGGATTCCTCACCTCCGGGTACGCCCAGGACCCGCGGGAGGTCCTCCAGCGCGCCCTGTTTCACGAGCAGTACGACGAGATGGTGACCGTCAAGGACATCGACATCTTCTCCCTCTGCGAGCACCACCTCCTCCCCTTCTTCGGGAAGTGCCACGTGGCCTACCTGCCGAAGAAGAAGATCGTCGGGCTGTCCAAGATCGCCCGGGTGGTGGAGCTCTACGCGAGACGGCTGCAGGTGCAGGAGAGGATGACCCAGGAGATCGCCACCGCGATCATGGACACGCTGCAGCCGCATGGGGTGGCGGTCGTCATCGAGGCGTCCCACCTCTGCATGATGATGCGCGGCGTGGAGAAGCAGAACTCCAAGGCGGTGACCTCCGCGATGCTCGGCGTCTTCCGGACGCGCGAGTCGACGCGGATGGAGTTCCTCGAACTCATCAAGCCCGGCCTGAACATCCTTCGTTAACCCCGGGCGGCCGGAGCTATTTCGCCGCCTCCTTCAGGATCTCCCCGATCACCGTCTCGACCTCGCGGGCGGTGTCCTCCAGGGTCGGCTCGTTGAACATCTTCAGCATCACAGTGGGCTTGAGGGTTTCGAGGACGACGTCCTTCCCGTCCGTATAAATGGAAACCCGGCAGGGAAGCGCCGTCGCGATCCGGATGTTCGTGTCCAGGACCTTCTTCGCCGATCCCGGGTTGCAGACCTCGTAAACGTACAGCCTCCGGTCGAAGGAAAGCCCCTTCGACTGCAGGTTCGCCGTGATGTTGTGAACCCCCTGCACTCCGAATTTCCGATCGGCCGCCGCCTCCTCGAACCTCTGGCGGACGTCGCCCAGCGATTTCCTGCTCCGCACCGTGATGAACATTTACAGTCCCTCCTTTCCACCCCGGCCTTACTTTTCGGGGACGCCGAGCCTGATCAGGATCTTCTCCATCAGGCACCACCTCGTGAGCCCCGCCTGGAACAGGTTCAGCCCGACGAAGGCGGTGAACAGGAACCAGTACGTGTTCACATAATAACCGAGCGCAAGGCTCACGAGCACGAATATGCCCGCGATCACCCGGATCCACCTTTCGACGTTCATCGCCTTCCCCCTCCTTTTCGGTGCTGCGCCCCGCTTATGACCCGGCATCTCCTTCAGCCCGGTTACGGGACACCTTCCATCCTATAGGATGGTCCCGCCGGGCGAAAGTTCCGTCTTAAAACAACGCGACCTGGAGGAAAGCATAAGCGGCGCCCCTCGCACGGAGAGCCAATGCAACAGATAACTATCCGAACGGGTGTCGGTTACGGTTACTCGCGGCTAAATGCGGAGGCGGGACATGCCGCCCGTATGGAAGGCGTAGCGATTCCGGATATCGACGGCCGGATGTGTAACCGGTCAGGTCTTCCGCAGCGCCTGGTCGAGGTCCTCGAGGATATCGTCGATGTTTTCGAGGCCGACCGACAGGCGGATGAAGTCGTCGGTGGTCCCCGTCTCCAGCCGTTCCGCGGGCGTCAGCTGCTGGTGGGTCGTCGAGGCCGGGTGGATCACCAGGCTCTTGGCGTCCCCGATGTTGGCCAGGAGCGAGAAGAGCTTCAGGTTGTCGATGAACTTTTTCCCCGCCTCCATCCCCCCCTTGATGCCGAACCCCAAGATGGCTCCATAGAGACCGCGGTAGTGGTACTTTTTCGCCACCGCATAGTCCGGGTGGGTGGGAAGACCGGGGTAGTTCACCCAGGTGACGTAGGGGTGCTTCAGAAGGAACTCCGCCACCGCCTGGGCGTTCGTGCTGTGCCGCTCCATGCGGAGATGAAGGGTCTCCAGCCCCTGGAGGAACAGGAACGAGTTGAAGGGGGAAAGCGCGGGGCCCAGGTCGCGCAGGAGCTGGACGCGCAGCTTGATGATGAAGGCGACGTTGCCGAGGCCCGGGAAATTCCCGAAGACCTCCCAGAACTTGAGGCCGTGGTACGAGGGATCCGGCTCGGTGAACGCGGGAAAGTTGCCGCTCCCCCAGTCGAACTTCCCGGAGTCCACGACGATCCCGCCGATGGAGGTTCCGTGCCCGCCGATGAACTTCGTCGCGGAGTGGACGACGATGTCCGCACCGTGGTCGAAGGGCCGCATCAGGTAGGGCGTGGGCATCGTGTGGTCGACGACCAGCGGGATCCGCGCGCCGTGGGCGACGTCGGCCACCGCCCGGATGTCGAGCGTATCGAGCTTCGGGTTTCCGACCGTCTCGGCGAAGATCGCCTTCGTCTTCTTCGTGATCGCCTTCTTGAAATTGTCGGGGTCGGAGGGGTCGATGAACTTCACTCCGATCCCCAGCTTGGGGAAGGTGTAGTGGAACAGGTTGTACGTTCCGCCGTAGAGCGATGCGGAAGAGAGGATCTCGTCCCCCGCATTGACGATGTTCAGCAGCGCGAGCGTCTCCGCCGCCTGGCCGGACGCGACCGCAACCGCGCCCGTCCCCCCCTCCAACTGCGCCATCCGCTGCTCGAAGACGTCGGTTGTCGGGTTCATGATCCGCGTGTAGATGTTCCCGAACTCCTGGAGGCCGAAGAGTCTCGCCGCGTGCGCGGTATCGTGGAAAACGTAGGAGGTCGTCTGATAGATCGGGACCGCCCTCGCAGTCGTCGTGGGATCCGGTTTCTGCCCCCCGTGAAGTGCAATAGTTTCCGGCCTGTACGTCTTCGACATGCTCGACTCCTTTCCATGTCCTGGAAATCGCCGTTTTAGGGAACTTAATGACGATAGATTTTATGGATATTATAGTCTATAAAACCCCGCGTCAATATATTTTTTCCATATCGACAATATTCGATGGATTTCTCTTGACACGGGTTTCGTTCCCCACTACACTCTGTGTACACAGTATGCAGAAGGGAGCCCCCCCTTCCTTCTGCATCATCTCCTTCCTAATCCCTTCGCCTGAAGGTTTCGCCGCCGGGTTCCCCCCCGGGCGGCGAAGCCCGTCC
>CAYILU010000057.1:0-5463 GCA_964364235.1 uncultured bacterium
ACTGCTTCAAGTTGACAGGGATCTGCGGGAATCTGGTCGCGGGCGATGAGTTCAACGTCCAGATGGAGGCGGAGCCGGGGGGGACGGCCACCTTCGACGTGGGGTCCGACAATGGGATCCTCCTGTCCGAGGACCCGGGCTCCACCGGGAAATACAACGGCGTCTACACCGTCAAGCCCGGGGTCTACCTCGAGAACGCCCGGGTCGTCGGCCGCTTCGCCAACGCCGCCGGCGTCGAGGCGGAACCCGTGGAATCGTCGAGCGGCTACATTTCCATCGACAGCCGTTCCCGCTTCGCCCTGACCATCGACAAGACCGACCTGCCGGCCGACAGCGCCTCCAAGGCGCGGGTGAAGGTGAAGGTCACGGACGCGAACGGAAACCCGATCAAGGACCACCGGATAAAGGTCACCCTGTCGACGACCGACGAATACACCGGGCTTGTCGGCGGCGGGTCGCCCCGCTCCCGGGATATCGCGGCCGCGGCGCAGGAGCAGCTGGCCGGGGCCGAGGTGGAAACCCGCTGGAAGGGGATAACCGATTCGTGGGGGGAAGTGGAATTCGACTTCACCTCCGGTTTCGCCGCCAAGACGATCATCCTCCAGGCGAAGGACCTCACGTCGGGGGACGTGGGCGTCGATTACATCACCTCGTTCAAGGAAGCCTCGATCGACATCGCGCTGACGGCTCCGGTCAACCGGGCGGCCGCGCGGCGCGGCGTCATATACATCCTGAAGGTCGAGGCGAGCCGGACGGAACTGACCGCGGACGGGCGGAGCCGGTCGGTGATCCGGGCGACGCTCATGGACCCCAACGGGACGCCGGTTTCGGGCGACCCGGTGGCTTTCTCGCTCTCCAGCGCGAACGGGACGCTCCGCGTGATCCGGGACGTGACGGACTCCTCGGGCGTGGCGACGGCGGAGTATATCGCGGGGAAGAAGATCGGGATCGTGGTGGTGACCGCCACGGCGACTCTCCGGAACGTGTCCGGGAACGTGAGCATAACCCTGCTGTCGGACGCCCCGGCGAAGATTTACCTGAAGGCCCGCCCGGAGAGCCTGCCGGCGGACGGCTTCAGCCGCGCCGATATCGCGGTCAAGGTCACCGACGTCAACGACAACCCGAACAAGGACACGAAGGTGGAGTTCCGCGTCGCGAAGGGTGGAGGAAAGATCGAAAATGCCGAGCGGGTGACGGACACGTTCGGGGACACGAGCAACCGGTACACCGCCGGGACGACGCCGGGGATCGCCACGGTGGTCGCGACCGTGCGTTCGAAGGTGCCGAAGGAAGAGGAGCTGGCCAAGGCCCGGAACGTCCTGTTCGTCCCGTATTCGGAGGAAGGGGAGGAGATCAAGGTGTCCCGGTGGCTGAAGAAGGTCGGGGAAAACGCGCTCAAGGGCGAGCCGATCGTGGAATACACCGTCGGGCGCAGCGACACGGCACGCACCCTGAACGCACCGTACGACTGCCGAATCGATTTCCGGCATGTCGAGTATTGGGACACGGCCGGGACGGGTGACACCCTGGCCCTGATCACGCCGGTCTCCATCCCCGGATCGGCCGGCCAGGCCCCGGCAGCCCCGTCCCTGTCCCCGAGGAGGCGGTAGCGAAAGTTTCCCGGATCGGCTATTTTAATAAAGCGGGGAGAGGGATCCCCGCTTTTTTTTTCGAAGGGTGCCATGCGGGCTAGGTTTCTCACGATCGTCATCCTGTTTGTTTTCCTGCTTGCGCCGCAGGCGTCTTTTCCGGCCGGAAGCGGGGAACCGTACCGGATCGTGGGCCGGGATCCACTCCCGGACGTCCCGGTTGCGAGGAGCCAGCGGGAGGCCCGGGAACTTCTCGCGAAGGAGTTGCCCGGGGCCGGGGGAAGGCTCCTCCTCGTCAGCCCGCACGATTACCTTGCAACCCTGATCCTTCCGTTGCGGCGAGAGGGGGCATTGAAGGAACTTGCCGTCGTCCTTCCGTTCGACAACGTCCTCGGGGAGGAGCACCTGGAGCAGGTGAGGACGTTCCAGGAGCAGGCGGGCGTTCCGGAGGAGGACCGGAAGACGTTGAGGCTTTCGGGCGGGTCGATCGGGGGCGCGATCGGGGGGATGCCCTTCGCCTTGTACACACTTGCCGGACTGCCGAGGCAGGAAGGCAGGGAATTCCTCCTTGCCCTGGATACCTCCTTCCTCTCCGCCGTCTACCGGAACGAGGTCAAGACCCCGATGGTGGATCTTGCATGGAAGCTCGTGCTGACGCTCAGGGACCGGCGGGTTTTCGCGAACCGCGCTGTTCTTTTTGACGCGGTGGGACGCGCGGACTTTCCTCTCGAGCAGGGATACTTGATGATCCTGGCAAGGGAAATGCTTTCGGACCCCGGGCGGTTTTCCGATACGCTCCCGGAAAAATGGAGGATGCTCAAGGCAGCCGAATCGGCCTACTTTTTCGCCCAGTACGCCGACGGGATGGCGCTGTACCGCCGATACCTGGAGGCGGCACCGGGAGATGCCTCGGCGTGCTACAAGATCGCGATGATGGCGATACGGGACCTGGACGTGGACATGTCGCTCCAATGGGTGAACAAGGCTGTCGAGGCCGACCCGTTGTACAAGCGCGCATATTCCGAGATAGGGGGGTACCTGTTCCGGAAAGACCTGCTCGACGCCGCGGAGCGCGTTCTTCTGGCGGGGCTCAACCGGTTTCCGAAGGATCCGCTCCTTGCGACCAACCTTGCGGCCCTCTACCTGTCACGCGGGGAAGCCCTCCGGGAGGCGGGAGAGACGGGGGCGGCGGCGGAGTTCTTCGCGCTGGCCGCGGACGTCGAGGGCGCGGATCCGCCGATGCGGGAGCGGGCGAAAACGATGGCCGACTCCCTGTCGGGCGTTTTGCCGAAGTAGCCGGGGGCCCGGGTGCGCATCGCCCTGATCAAGGCGAACACGGTCGCCGACGAAATCATCCCGCCGTTCGGGCTGGGGTACCTCGCCGAATCGGTGCGCAGGGAAGACCACGACGTGATCGTGGTGGACGCTCTCCGTGAACGGCTGGATACGGCGCGGCTGGTCCGGAAGCTTTCCGGCTGGCGCCCGGATTTCGTCGGGGTCCTCCTTTTCACGAAGGACCTGCGGCCCGTCCGGGAGTTGCTGCGAGCGGTGCGAGGCGCCCTGCCGGAAGCGCGGACCTGCGTGGGCGGGCCTCACCCGTCCGCGGTTCCCCGCGAGACGCTCGAGTATTTCGGCGACTGCCTCGACTTCGGTTTCGCCGGGGAGGCGGAGTCCGGTCTGCCCTTCCTTCTCGGGATCATGGAGGGTGGCCGGGGGGAAGGCCTGGACAAGGTCCCCGGACTGGCGTACCGGGAGGGGAAGGAGGTTCGGACCAACGAACGGCGCTTCGAGGAAGACCTCGACCGGCTCGCCGTGGCCTGGGATCTCATCCCCCCGGACCGATATCCCCGTTCTCCCCACGGCGCATACTACCGCCGGTTTCCCGTCGCCCCGATCGTCACCTCGCGGGGGTGTCCCCACCAATGCACCTTCTGCGCCTCCGCATGCGTGAGCGGCCGGAAGATCCGGCGCAGATCGGTGGAAGGCGTGTTCGAGGAGATCGGGTGGCTTCACCGGCGGCACGGGGTTCGGGAGATCCACATCGAGGACGACAATTTCACGGGTAGCAGGGATTATGTCCTCGCCTTCTGCGACCGGATGCGGAATACGTTCCCGGGCGTCTCGTGGACCTGTCCGAACGGCGTCCGGATGGATACCCTCGATCGGGAGATGCTCAGGGCGATGAAGGAATCGGGCCTGTACTTCCTCTCCGTGGGGGTCGAGTCCGGTTCGGACCGCGTCCTCGAGCGGATAAAAAAAACCCTTACGGTGGAGAGGATGGAGGAAAAGATCCGGCTCATCCGTGAGGCGGGTATCGGGATCTCCGGTTTCTTCATGCTGGGGTTCCCGGGGGAAACGAAGGAGGAGATGGAGGAGACGATCCGGTTCGCCGCGAGGCTTCCGCTGGACCGGGCCTCCTTCGCGAACTTCCAGCCGTTCCCGGGCTGCGAGGAGTTCGACCGGCTGCGGCGGTCGGGGGAATTGACGGTGGACTGGGATCTCTTTGCGCCGACCTTGCAATCGACGACCTACGCTCCTTCGGGAGTCGACGTGCGAACGCTCCGGCGCCTCAGGAAGAGGGCGTTGTGGACCTTCTACGCGAGACCTGCCATTGTGTGGAAAATGCTGGGGGAGGTCCGGTCTCCCGGGCACGCCCTCCACGTGCTCCGTCGAGGTCTGCGATGGTTGACGATTCCCGGGTGAGGAAGCCAGCGTGAAACTATCCGTCGTGATGCCGGTCTACAACGAGGCCGGGACGGTCCGGGAGATCCTGGACCGCGTCATTGCCGTTCCCGTGGAGAAGGAAGTGATCATCGTGGACGACGGGTCCACGGACGGCACCAGGGAGATCCTGCGGTATCTGGATCTTCCCGATGTGAGGGTCCACCTCCGGGAGCGGAACGGCGGAAAGGGGGCCGCGGTCCGGGACGGCTTGTCGATGGTGTCGGGAGATGTGGTCATCATCCAGGACGCGGACCTGGAATACGATCCCTCGGAATATCCGCGTCTTCTCGCTCCGATCCTTGCCGGGAAGGTGGATGCCGTCTACGGAACCCGCTTCAAGGGAGAAACGCGGGTTCACCTGTTCTGGCATTATATGGGGAACCGGTTCCTCTCCCTGGTGGCGAACGTGCTGTACAACACGACCCTCTCGGACATCGAGACCTGCTACAAGGTCTTCCGGGCAAGGTGCATGGACGGCATCCGGCTGAAGTGTAACCGGTTCGGGTTCGATCCGGAGATCACGGCGAAACTGCTGAAACGCGGGTGCCGGATAGCGGAAGTTCCGATCACCTACTACGGAAGGGATTATTCGGAGGGAAAAAAGATCCGGTGGCGCGACGGGCTTGTCGTGCTTGGCGCCCTTATCCGGTTCCGTTTCTTCGACTGATCCTTTTCCCTCATTTTATCATTCCCTTCGGCACGCCTGTTGATATACTTCCCCGGATATGTCGAGAGGAGGGTGTATTCGCACACCCGGGGCGTCGGCAAATTGAAGAAACGTTGTTTAATCAACAGGTTGTGGATTCCGGCGATCCTTGTCGCTTTCGTCGCTGCGGAAGTTCACGCACTCCCTCCCCCACGTCCGGGGCTCGTGGACCCGATCACCGGATTGTTCCGGACGACGGGCCAGCCGGTCCCGGTCATACCGGAAAAGGTCCGCACGTATCTCAGGAGTCTGCCGCTTGGCGGGAAATACCCCCTGTCCCGGGGAAAGGTTACATCGGCGAAAGGAGCGGCTGCCCGTCCGCTGGCGGTGGATACCGGCGTCGACAACGCCATCCGGCCGCTCGTCCTGCTCATCGACTTCAACGACCGGCCCGCCTCGCCGACCGTGGCGAACAAGGCCGCGTTCGCGACCCTCTTCTTCGGG
>CAYILU010000057.1:5563-8133 GCA_964364235.1 uncultured bacterium
CACGCGGTGATCCTCGTCCATCCGACCTACGGCGCGGAGGATTCGGGGGACGTGGCGCTCGACCCGTATTCCCATACGGCGGGGATTGCGCCGATCGTCACCGCGCAGGGGAGCATCGTCGACTACACGATCGTCCCGTCCCTGCAGTTCTACAACGACCCGACTCCCGGCGGGAGCACCGCGGACGATCCTTTGATCGGCGCCGGCGTGATCGTCCACGAGATGGGGCATCTGTTCGGGTTGCCCGACCTGTACCCCACGGCATCTTTCGAGGGAACCACGGGCGCCTTTTCCGGGGCGGGGGTGTTCGATCTCATGGCCTACGGGATGTGGGGGAGCGACCTGCTGCTCCGGGCGGATGTGCCGGCCCACCTTTCCGCCTGGTCGAAAGCCCGGCTGGGGTGGCTTTCGCCCGTTCTGGTGACGGCTACCTCGCCCCGGACGCTTCGCCCCGTGGAACTCTATCCCGATGCCGACATGGTGTACTCGAACAGCTCGGCCGACCCGGGGCAGTATTTCCTCGTCGAAAACCGGGAGGTGGCCAGCACCCTCGGGAGTTTCCTCTTCGACCGGTTCCTCCCCGGCGCGGGAGCGCTCGTCTGGCAGATCGACAATTCGGTGATCGACAACAACATCGGGACCAACACGGTCAACGTGAACCCCGCCTACCGCGGAGTCTACGTCAAGGAGGCCGACGGCATCGCCGAAACGTCGCAGACGATCATCGGCCCGACGGCGAACGACCGGGCGAAATTCTTCGGCCAGTCGGCGGACTATTTCGTGACCTCCGGACAGGTCTTCAACCGGACCAGCCCGTCATCCTCCGTCAACTCCTCCCCGGTGATCGACAACACCTTCCATCCCTTCGATTTCCTCTCGCAAGTGGAGATGCTCTTGTTCTCCCGGACTGCGAACAACTCGGTGGACTACGTGATCGGCATTACCGCGGCCGGGGGAGGGGGACCGGCGTGGAAGACGTTCAACGTCGCGAGCACGACCGCGAGGTTCCCGTCCACGCCGATGCGAAGCAACGACATCCTCTCGATCGCCTTCGACTCGGCGAATAACGTCTGGATGGGAAGCAGGGACGAGGGGATCTTCCGCTTCCTTGGGACGAGTTTCGAATTCCTGACGACGTTGCGGGGGCTGCCCTCCGGATCGGGGACACCGGTCGCGCCCGTCCAGGCGATGGCCTTCGAGGCGGCGACGGGAAGCATGTGGGTGGGGACGGACAAAGGGCTCTACAAGATGCGGGACTCTGGTTCCGGCTTCCGGGTACAGTCCTCCTTCACGACGGCGACCCCCGTCCCCCGCAGGATCCCCAGCGACACGATCCAGTCGATCGCCGTGAGGAGCGGGAGCGACCTCAAGTACGTCGGGACCCCGGTCGGGCTGGTCCGGGTCATCGACGGGCTGACCGACGGCACGACGGACGACTTCGCTTCCACGATCCTTTCCGGGGACGTTCCCGCCGTGGCGATCGACGACAACGGCAACACGGACATCCGGGATGACATCGTCTGGGTAGGATTTTCGGACGGAAGGCTGCTCCGCTCCCTCCTGGCCTCCGAAGGAGGGCCTGCGGACGGCGACCCGGTGCTTCCTTCCCATTTCAAGACGTACACGGTAGCGGGGGGGCCGAGAATCACTTCCCTCGCGGTGGACAAGCTGGGAAGGCTGTGGATCGGGACGGACAGCCGCGGCGTGGAGGTGTTCGACCTGGGGGAGACGCTTTCCACCCCCGTGACAAACCTCAGGGACCCCTTCGACTTCAACATCGACGGGGACACCGGGACGGAGGCGTTCCTGAACACGACGCGGGGACTCCCATCCAACCACGTGACCGGGATCTCGTTCCAGGCGACCTCCGATTCCGATGCGGTCGCCTGGATGAGCCACGTCCGGGACCTCACCCCCCTCGACGGGGGGGTGAGCCGGTTCGACGCGAACGCGGCCAACGATAATGCGACGGTCCTCGACGAGCGGGTGACCGTGTACCGCCCGGAGGCGGGGGTGCTGCCGGAGAACCAGGTCAACGGACCGGCCTCGAAGTGGGTGAGCACCGCTGCCGCCGACAGCGCGGGGAACGTCTGGTTCGGGACGACGGTGTCGGACGCCCAGGGGGTGTCGCGTTTCGGGAACGCGGGGGTGGTCTCCCTGGACAGCGCCAATTACGTCAATACGACCGCCGTGGCCACGATCACGCTGCAGGACGACGGGCTGAACTCGGATGCGGGGGTCGCCGACCTGGCCATCGTGCGCGTCACCAGCACTTCGGACTCTTCCGGGTTCTTCATGGTGCTCACCGAGACGGGACCCGACACGGGCGTGTTCCAGGGCCGGTTCGGCTTCACCAACGGCGCAAGCGACGGCGGGGTTGTGCCCCCGGTCATTCGCGTGGACAACGGAAACACCGTGACGGTCACGTACGCCGATTCCAACCCGGCGGGCACCCGGACGGCGACCGCGACCTGGAAGAAGGTCTTCCCCTTCAGCGACAGCCTGTGGATCCCCGGGGGGTGCTTCATCGCCACGGCGGCGTACGGGTCGGAGATGGCGCCGGAAGTGCG